>CAMNAT010000235.1 GCA_946531785.1 uncultured Oscillospiraceae bacterium | reverse complement strand
GGAGGCAATACGGCGATAGAGGACGCTCTCTATCTTGCCGGATTTTGCAGCCATGTGTTCGTCATGAACCGCTCAAAGCGCTTCCGTGCGTCAAAGACGCTGATGGATAAGGCATACGCGAATCCGAAAATAACGATATACACCGATATGATCGCCGAAGCATTCGAGGGCACCTCAAAGCTTGAGCGCATACTTGCAAAGAACACCGCGACAGGCGAGCAGGGCTTTATAAACGCCTCGGGCGTTATCGTAGCTATCGGCATAGAGCCGGACAACACGATAGCGAAAAAGTGCGGCGTTGAGCTTTGCGAGCGCGGCTTTATAAAGACGGATATGTATCTTGCGACGAACATACCCGGGATATACGGCGCGGGCGACTGCCGCGTTTCGCCTCTCCGACAGGTCGTGACCGCGGCGGCGGACGGCGCGGTAGCGGCAACGAGCGCGATAAATTACATCATATCGAGGTAACCGGATGAAGCTGATAAAAAACGCGCACATAATCACCTGCGCCGGAGAGACCTATGAAAACGGCATGATCGCGTTTGATGATAAGATCAGATATGTTGGGGAGAGCTATTCAGATCATGCGGACGAGGTCATCGACGCCGGGGGGATGTATGTGATCCCCGGACTTATCGACGCGCACTGTCATGTGGGGCTTTTCGGTGATTCTGTTGGCTTTGAGGGCACTGATGCAAATGAGGACAGCGATCCGATAACGCCGCAGCTTCG
Source organism: uncultured Oscillospiraceae bacterium (assembly GCA_946531785.1). GTDB lineage: Bacteria > Bacillota > Clostridia > UBA1381 > UBA1381 > Ornithomonoglobus. Next base: position 3,538 of record CAMNAT010000235.1, on the reverse strand, counting down.
CGCTATAGACGGCATATATCCGCAGGATCGGGCATTCCCGGACGCGCGCGCGGCGGGAATTACGACTGTGGTGACGGGCCCGGGCAGCTCGAACGCTGTGGGCGGTCAGTTCGCGGCGATAAAGACCGCGGGCGTATGCGTTGACGATATGGTGATAAAGGCACCGTGCGCTATGAAGATGGCTTTGGGCGAGAATCCGAAAACGGTCTATACCGAAAAGGAGCAGGCGCCCGGCACGCGCATGGGCACGATAGCGCTGATACGCGAGCTGCTTTATAAATCAAAAAACTATGCCGAGGCGCTCAAGAGACATGAGGAGAACCCTGACGACAACGAAAAGCCGGAGTTCGATATGAAGCTGGAAGCGATGCTCCCCGTTATCCGGCGCGGGATACCCGTTAAGGTACACGCGCACCGCGCCGACGATATATGCTCGGCGATACGGCTCGGGAAGGAATTTGATATCGACATCACCATAGAGCATTGCTCGGACGGTGACATAGTGGCGGATATCTTAGAGCGCGAGAACGCGGTAGTGAATCTCGGTCCGACGCTTACAGACCGCAGCAAGCCGGAGCTTAAAAACCTCTCGTTTGCAACATATAAAAATCTTTCGGACAGGGGTCTTTGTGTTGCTATCATCACCGATCATCCGGAGATAACAATAGATAACCTGCCGCTGTGCGCAGCGCTTGCGGTACAGAACGGCATGGATAAGGAAAAGGCGCTATATGCCATCACGATAAACGCCGCGAAAAACTGCCGTATCGCTGACCGCGTCGGATCATTAGAGCCGGGCAAGGATGCGGATATCGCGGTATTTGACAGGCTGCCGACTGAATTCGGCGCGCGCTGCCGGATGGCGTTCATAGACGGAAAAAAACAATAAGAAAAATTAATGAAAGGATGAGTTTATGGCTATTGAAACAAAGCATATGGGAAACAAAAAGCTGAAGGTGATCGTTACAGTGCTGGTGCTTGTTATCCTTGCGGGCATCGCGGGGCTTGTGACGGTGCTGAGCGACAGCCTGGGCGTAAAGGTGAACGGCGAGGTAACGGTCGAGGTAAAGAAGGACTGGGGTCCGTCGATAACGACCAACTACCTGAAGGAGCAGGGGATCATAAAATACCCGTTCGCGTTCAGGCTGCAGTCGACGCTGGGCGGATATGACGACCAGTATCAGCCGGGAACGATAAGGATACATAGCGGCATGAGCTATAAGGATATACTTGACGCGCTCACCACAGTGAACCGCGACGCGGTAAAGGTGGTCATACCCGAGGGCTATGAGGCACGGCAGATAGCAGAAGCCTTGTCCGAGGCGGGACTGGAATGCGCGGCGGACTTCATGGACGCGCTCGACCCGTCTTTGTATGATTACAAATTCCTTAACGGCATACCCGAAAGACCCGTAAGGCTTGAGGGCTACCTCTATCCGGCGACCTATGAGATACCGAAGAATTATACGGCAAAAGAGGTGGTAGACCTCATGCTCAAGGCGTTCGACAGCACCTTTACCGAGGACTACTATAAGAGAGCCGAGGAAATGGGCAGGAGCGTTGATGAGATAATCACGATGGCGTCCGTTGTGGAGCGCGAGACGGGATCAGCCGGCGAGCGCGGAAAGGTCGCTGGCGTGTTCTATAACCGTCTGAAGGCGGGCATGAAGCTGCAGTCATGCGCTACGGTGCAGTATGTGATCGGCGACAGGAAGCCGATACTTTCCATTGCGGACACGAAGATAGACTCACCGTATAACACATATCTGCACGCCGGGCTTCCGGTAGGCCCGATAAGCAATCCGGGTGTTGACAGTATAGTAGCGGCGCTCTATCCTGAGGATACGGACGCGTACTATTTCTGCCTCGGCACAAACGGCGAGACTATATTCTCCACCAACTTCGAGGATCATGTGAAGGCGATGGAGTCGAACGATCTCATAATGAATGTTGACACCTCAGCGGTTGAAAACGAGGATTCCAAAAAATAATGGATTACGATAAGGAAGCCATAACCACGCCGTATGTTACGGCGTTCATACGCGAAAAGACGGAGCAGACCGATGAGCTGCTCAAAGGTCTTGAGGCGTATGCGAAGGAGAACAGGGTACCGATAGCCGAGCCGGAAACGGCGCGGCTTCTTTCGGTGCTGACAAGGTTAAAGCAGCCGCAAAGAGTGCTTGAGGTGGGCTGCGCGATCGGGTACAGCTCGCTGGTGATCTCAAAGGGGCTTGCCGAGGGCGGCACGATCCTTACGCTCGAATACGATCCGGAGATGGTCGAAATAGCGCGTGAGAACATAAAGCGCGCGGGAAAAAGCCGGGTGATACATGTTGTCGAGGCGGACGCGAAGGACTATCTGGCATATATCGACGAGGACGAGAGCTTTGACATGATCTTCCTCGACGGACCGAAGGCGCATTATGTGAATATGCTCGACGACATTGTGCGACTCCTGAAAAAAGGAGGGCTGCTCATCACCGACAATGTGCTGTTCAAGGGCATGACCGCAGATGACGGGCATTTCGCGCGGCGTAAGGTGACGATAATCCACCGTCTGCGCGAGTACATCGACGCGCTCATGGCGCATCCGCAGCTTGAGACCTCGATACTCTCGCAGGGCGACGGCGTGACCCTGTCGGTAAAGACGGTATCGGATAAAGAAAGGTTCGGGTATTGATATGCAGGCGATACATTCAACATGGACAAAGCCGAGGATATACTCGGCGGGCGGCTTTTTCATTGAGGACTTCGATATCCTCACGACTATCTTATCAGCTTTGAAATGGCGCGAAAAGAACGGAAAAATAAAGATGGCAACGGACACCGAGGGACTAAAATTCTACCGCGATCGCGGCATGACCGATCTATGGGACGAGATAACCGACGAGCTTGACGATATCCCCGCAACGATAGACCCACGCGTATTCTGGGCGGCGGGGAAGATATATTCTGTTCCGTCTGCGCCGGCGGCGGTGATAGATACGGATTTCATACTCTGGGACAGCATCGCGTTCGACAAGCTCGGAGACCTCACCGTTATCCACCGCGAGGAGCTTTCGCAGCCGATATATCCGGATATAAATGTGTTTTCGATGAAGCGCGGATATATTTTCGATCCCGACCTCGACTGGCGAGAGCGGCCTGTGAACGCGGCGTTCTATGTTATGAAAAACGAGGATCTCCGCCGCGGATTTGTGAGCGCGGCAAAGGAGTTCATGGAAAATACGGAGGGCAGTGATCCGCTCATATACATGGTATTTGCCGAGCAGCGGCTCATGGCGATGACGGCAAGGCGGATGGAGATAGAGATAGGCGAATTCTCGACCATGGAGCGGCTCTTCCATGACGGCGACCGCTCGTTCACGCACATCTGGGGCATGAAGCAGCAGATGCGCGAGAATAAGGAGCTTCGCCGCGCATTCTGCGAAAGATGCAAGGCGCGGATAATATCCGATTATCCGGAATATAAAAATATGCTCACACATATTCCTGAGCTGTAAAAACGCAGGCGGACACCCGATACGGGCATCCGCCT
>CAMNAT010000234.1 GCA_946531785.1 uncultured Oscillospiraceae bacterium | reverse complement strand
TGCCGCCGTGAGCGCGGATACATACGCGGCAAGAGAGAGTGATGCATTTCTTGCTGCAAAGGAATACTTTGAAGGACTGCTCGGCGGCTGCGAGCCTGACTGTCTGCCTGCGCGGGATGTCTGGTCGGATACACCCCGGCAGGGCTATTTCAAAAAGGATCTTTCAATAGATCAGAATGTGTTCAAAAAGTTCAGAAACGAGCTTGGGATATCTGTCACTTCTTTCTTCACGACCGTATTCGGTTTTCTTATCGCGCGTTATAATTACAGTAACGAGTCTGTGATAAGCACGATCTACAGTAACAGGAACGAGCAGAATAAAAACACATTCTGCTGTCTTATAAAAATGCTGCCGTTCGTCACTCAGCTTGACGGCAAGGACAGCATAAAGGAGTTTTTAAAGGAGCAGTGTGCTCAGCTTATGAGAAGCCGTGAGCATTGCATCTATGACTTTTCCGATGCCGCGAAGGATCATGGCGTTACCTCTGCGATAAACTTTGTATATCAGGGACATATCCACGACTACGAGCTGGCAAAGGGCATGGATATAGAGACCGAGCGTATCTATGACGAGGCTCATATCGAGAGAACTGAGCTTATATTTGAGCTGTGCGATAAGGGGCAGGGCAGATATCAGATCGAGATAAGCTACCGTGCAGACAGCTATAGCGAGGGCATGATAAGCCTTATGGCGGATGCCTATGTAAAGCTTATAAATGACTTTCTCACAAAGGAGAGACTTGCCGAAACGGAGCTTGCCGATGCCGGCGCGTATGAGATAATTAACGGCTTTAACCGCACAGAACACGACTACGGCGAGCGGGAAACGGTAGTCAGCCTGTTCCGCGAAAACGCGAAGGCAGCCCCGGAGCGTGTCGCGGTCGTGTCGGGCGAAACATCGCTCACATACGGCGAGCTTGACAGGATAACTGATAACCTCGCGCTCCATCTTCGCAAAAACGGCGTTGACCGCGAAAGCGTTGTTGGCATACTCATAGACCGCAGCGAGTATATGGCGATATGTGCGCTCGGCGCATTGAAGGCGTGCGGCGCGTATCTGCCGCTTGATCCGACCTATCCGCCGGAGCGGCTGAACCTCATGATGCAGGATTCCGGCGCAAGGGTGCTCATCTCAACGCCGGAGCTGAGTCCTGTTATAGACAACAGCTTTGATGGGCTGAGGATAATGACCGAAGACATACCCGCGCTTCCGCAATGTGATGAAGCGCTGCCGGAGCCGCGGCCTGAGGATCTTCTGATAATGCTCTATACCTCCGGCTCAACGGGCGTTCCTAAGGGTGTAATGCTGGAGCATGGCAACCTTGCCGCGTTCTGCGCGTGGGCAAGACGATTCTATAAGATGGATAAGACTGTGAGGGTGGCGGCTTACGCAAGCTTCGGCTTTGACGCGTGTATGCTCGACATGTACCCGACCTTCACAGCGGGCGGCACACTGTACATAATACCTGAGGAAATGCGTCTTGACCTCCTCGGTATACAGGCATATTTTAACGAGAACGGAATAACGCACTCGTTTATGACTACTCAGCTCGGCAGGCAGTTTGCGATGCTTGACGGAACTGAGACCTTGAAGGAGCTGTCGGTCGGCGGCGAGAAGCTTGTGCCGCTGGATGCTCCGCCGTATGAGCTATTTAACTGCTACGGTCCGACCGAGTGCACGATATTCACGACCATATTCAGGGTGCGTGAAAAGATGAAGGATATTCCCATAGGCAAGGCGCTTGATAATTTCAGGCTATATGTTGTGGACAAGAACGGAAGGCTGCTCCCGCCGGGCGCGGCGGGCGAGCTGTGGATAGCCGGCCCACAGGTGGCACGCGGATATCTGAACCGTCCCGAAAAGACGGCGGAGACCTTCACCGAAAACCCGTTCTGCTCTGATGAAGCGCATAGCAGAGTATATCACACAGGTGATGTTGTGCGCTACCTCTGCGACGGTAATATCCAGTTCATCGGCAGGCGCGACGCGCAGGTAAAGATACGCGGCTTCCGTATTGAGCTTACGGAGGTGGAGGAGGTCATTCGCCGCTATCCGGGTATAAAGGACGCGACCGTTGCGGCATATGACTCGCCTGCGGGCGGTAAGTTTATCGCGGCATACATCTGCTCAGACGAGCAGGTGGATATAGAGGCGATGAACAGCTTCATCCGTGAGGAAAAGCCGCCGTATATGGTTCCAGCGGTAACGATGCAGATAGAGGCAATTCCGTATAATCAGAATTTAAAAGTAAATAAACGAGCGCTGCCAAAGCCAGAGCTGACCTCCGCGCCTGATGTCGGCGTGGCATCGGACAGACCTATGACGAAGCTTGAGGAACGGCTTGCACAGCTCGCCGAAGCGGCGGCGGGAATAAATATAACGGATGTAAGCTCACCGCTTATAAATATCGGACTGACCTCACTCAGCGCGATCTCGTTCGTGACGCGCATGGAAAAGGAGATAGGACTGAGCCTGCCGGTAAAGAAGATACTAAGCGGCTATAGCCTTATAGATATAGAGAACGCGCTCGTTGACGAGCTGTTCACAAGAGATGCTCCGGCGGAGCCGGAGCAAGCCGCATCGGAGCCGGAGGGAAGATATCCGCTTACCGAGACGCAGTTCGGCATCTATTCCGAGTGCATGATGAACCCGGGCAGAATTATATATAATATACCGTACTCCTACCGTATCGACAAGGCGACCGGAGCGGAGCGGCTCTGTGACGCGCTCGTTAAGGTGATAGACGCGCACAGCGCGATAAAATGCACGATAGAGCCGGACGAGAGCGGAGATATATTCATGATACCGCATGAGGATGACGCTGTCAGGATAAGCCGGATGTGCGGCAGCGAGGCGGAGGCGGAGGAATACTGGGAAAGCTTTGTGCGCCCGTTCGATATGGCAAAGGAGCTTTACAGGATCACCGTTTATGAAACGGATAAATATCTGTATCTGATGATCGACTTCCACCATATCATGTTTGACGGCACCTCGCTCGGTATATTCTTAAATGACCTCAATGCCGTTCTTGCCGATGATAAGATAGAGAAAGAAAGCAGGACTATATTTGATCTCGCGCTCAAAGAGAAAAAGGCAATGCGATCTCCGGAGTTTACCGAGGCAAAGAGCTATTATGATTCTCTCATGCGGGGCTCGGCAGGCTGCGCCGTTCCCGACCCCGACAGATCGGAGCCGAAGGAAAGGGCAGGCTTATTGCGAATAAGCCGTCCGGAGCTGAGAGCGGATGAGGTAAACGCGTTCTGTGAAAGGAACGGCGTTACACCCAACGCTTTCTTCCTTGCTGCTGCGGGACTTGTGCTCGGCAAATACGCGTATTCGGACGATGTCAGCTTCACGACCATATATAACGGCAGAAGCGAAACCGACACCATGAGCATATTCGGCATGTTCGTAAAGACGCTGCCGCTGCGATGCTTCCCGGAGCCGGAAAAGAATACTGTTGATTTTATCCGTGATATGGGCAAGCAGCTGCTTGCGAACATGTCAAACGATCTGTATTCATTCGCTAAGATAAGCCGCGCGTATAACCTTTCTGCTGATTATATGCTCGTATATCAGGGCGAGGGCTTCGGCGGTGATGTGATAGACGGCAGACCGGCTGTATCAAGATCGGCAGAACTTAACATGGCGAAGTCGGATATATCAACTGATGTATGGGTAGAGGACGGCGCGTACAGGTTCGAGACTGAGTACCGCGCTGACAAATACAGCGAAGAATATATAGAAAGATACACGGATATACTTGCAACGGCGGCAAGGAGCATGCTCAATGCCGGAACGCTCGGCGAGGTGGATATAGCGTCGGACGAGCAGAAGAGTCTGATAGAAAGCTTTAACAACACTGATATAAGTGTGGAGTTTAAGAGCATAGACAAGCTGTTTGAGGCTCACGTCGAGGCGCATCCGGATTTGACCGCCGTTATCGCAAACGGCGAGAGCCTTACCTACAGGGAGCTTAACAGCCTTGCCAATCGGCTTGCGAATAACCTTCTCGTAATGGGCATAAAGAGAGAGAATGTAGTCGGGATCGTCCTTGACAGGACGAAGGAGGTATATATCTCCGAATACGGCGTGCTGAAGGCGGGGGGAGCGTTTCTGCCTATGACGAGCGAATACCCTGATGAAAGAATAGACTTCTGCCTCATTGACGCTGAGTGTCCGTTCGTTATCACCACGGAGAGTATAAAGGCGGCGCGTCCGGAGCTGTTCGCGGCGGATAAGCCGTACAGGACATTGACCGTGGAGGAGCTTAT
>CAMNAT010000233.1 GCA_946531785.1 uncultured Oscillospiraceae bacterium | reverse complement strand
TCTTCACACCGCTCTATATCGCCAACTACTGCGAGAACTACTGCGTTTACTGCGGCTTCAACTGCTATAACCACATATCGCGCATGAAGCTCACAATGGAGCAGATCGAAAAGGAGATGAAGGTCATCTCCGACAGCGGCATGGAGGAGATACTCATCCTCACCGGCGAGAGCCGTTCAAAGAGCGGCGTGGAATACATCGGCGAGGCGTGCAGGCTGGCGCGGAAATACTTCCGCATGGTAGGGCTTGAGATATACCCCGTAAACACCGACGAATACCGCTATCTTCACGAATGCGGCGCGGACTATGTGACCGTATTCCAGGAGACCTATGACACAGACAAATATGAACAGCTTCATCTTTTCGGGCACAAGCGCGTATGGCCGTACCGCTTCGACGCGCAGGAGCGCGCATTAAGAGGCGGTATGCGCGGCGTGGCGTTCTCGGCGCTGTTGGGGCTTTCGGATTTCAGGAAGGACGCTTTAGCAAGCGCGCTGCATGTTTACTATCTGCAAAGGAAGTATCCGCACGCGGAGATGTCGCTCTCCTGTCCGCGGCTCAGACCGATAATAAATAACGATAAAATAAACCCCTTGGATGTACACGAAAAGCAGCTCTGTCAGGTGCTTTGCGCCTACCGCATCTTCCTCCCCTATGTGGGGATAACCGTATCCTCGCGCGAGAGCGCCGAGTTCCGCAACGGCATAGTGAAGATCGCCGCGACAAAGGTATCCGCCGGAGTATCGACGGGCATAGGCGACCATGAGAGCAAGTACACCGGCAAGAAGGCGGACACCGAGCAGGGTGACGAGCAGTTTGAGATAGACGACAGCCGCAGCCTTGAAAGGATGTACAGCGACATCACAGACGAGGGCTTGCAGCCCGTTCTGAACGATTACTTGTATGTGTGAGGTAGGAAAATGCGAAATTTTGATCCGAGACTATATTTCATAACAGACAGCACGCCGTATGAGGAGGAGGAATTTCTCCGCCGCGTGGAGCAGGGACTCAAGGGCGGCGCAACGCTTTTGCAGCTGCGCGAAAAGGATAAATCAACGCTTGAATATATCGAGCTTGCGGAAAAGGTACACGAGCTGGCAAAACGCTATGATGTGCCGCTCATCATAGACGACCGCGTGGATGTCGCGCTCGCCATAGATGCCGAGGGCGTGCATGTCGGCACGAGCGATATGCCCGTCGCGGCGGCAAGGCGGCTCATGGGTGCGGATAAAATAGTCGGCGCGACGGCGAAGACCGTTGAGCGCGCAAGGGAGGCATACGACTCCGGCGCGGACTATCTCGGCGTTGGCGCTATCTACCCCACCACGACAAAGGTAAAGACGATACTTACCTCCACCGATACGCTCTTGGATATCTGCCGCGCGGTACCTATACCGGTGAACGCCATCGGCGGACTGAACAGGGATAATATAGATATCTTAAAGGGCATACCCGTTGCCGGTATCTGCGTAGTGTCCGCGATCATGAAGGCGGCTGACCCCATGCGTGCGGCGGCGGAGCTTGCGGCGAGAGCTGCGGAGCTTTGCATATGCTGAGGGGCGCGATCTTCGACTTTGACGGAACTCTGTTTGACTCGATGTTCGTCTGGGACGGGTCGAGCATAAGGTATCTGCGCTCGATAGGCATTGAGCCGGATCCGGACACGGACGAGCAGGTCGGGCGCATGAGCCTTTTGCAGACGGCGCGGTATTTCCGCGAAAAATACGCTATACCGCAAAGTGTTGAGGAGATCATGCAGGGCATAAACCGCACCGTTGAGGATCTGTATTTTTACAAGGTACAGCCCAAGGACGGCGTTATTGAGTTCCTCAAGGAGCTGAAAGCGCAAGGCGCTGTGATGTGCATAGCCACCGCGACCGACCGCTACCAGATAGAGGCAGCGCTCAGGCGCTGCGATATGGACGGCTTCTTTTCGGAGATATTCACCTGCTCCGAGGTCGGACACGGCAAGGACGAGCCGATCATTTTCCGCAAAGCGCGGGAGCATATGGGAACGCCCAAGGCGGCAACGGTGGTATTTGAGGATGCGGCGCACGCCGCAAGGACCGCCAAGGCGGACGGGTTTCCGGTCGCGGCGGTATATGATCCGTCGGAGGAGCACCAGAAGGCGCTTCGCGCCGCGGCGGACAGCTTTATAGAGAGCTTTAACGACACAAACGAATTCTGGAAGTTTGCTTACGGTCTCTGACCGCAGGCTTCAGGCGATACATTGGGGGCACCACCTTGTACCGCTTTAAATAAAAAATGCTGAAACACGAAAGGAGAAAACGAAAATGAAAACAGCATTGACCATTGCAGGAAGTGACTGCAGCGGAGGCGCCGGCATTCAGGCAGATCTGAAAACAATGACTATGAATGGTGTTTACGCCATGAGCGCGATAACCGCGCTTACGGCGCAGAACACGACCGGCGTAAGATCGATATCCGAGCCGCCCGCGGAATTTTTACGGGCGCAGCTCGACGCGGTATTTGAGGACATCTTCCCCGATGCCGTAAAGATAGGCATGGTATCCTCATCGGAGCTGATACGCGTTATAGCCGAGCGGCTGAGCCATTACGGCGCGAAGAACATCGTGACGGACCCCGTCATGGTCGCGACCAGCGGCTCCGCGCTCATAAAGACTGACGCGGTAAATACGCTCGCGGAGGAGCTTTTACCCATAGCGGCGCTCGTTACGCCGAATATACCGGAGGCGGAGGTGCTTTCCGGGACAGAGATAAAAAACCGCGAGGATATGCTCGCGGCGGCAAAATTTATAAGTGAGAAATACGGCTGCGCTACGCTCGTTAAGGGCGGGCACAGCATAAACGACGCGACCGACCTCCTGTATTCCGGCGGCAGGGCGGAGTGGTTCGAGGGCGAGCGGATAGATAATCCCAACACCCACGGAACCGGCTGCACGCTGTCCTCGGCGATAGCGGCAAACCTCGCAAAGGGCTTTTCGCTCACAGAGTCGGTGCGCCGCGCTAAGAATTATATATCATCCGCGCTTGCAGCGCAGCTTGACCTCGGCCGCGGCTCAGGGCCTATGATGCACAATTTTGACCTGAACGGCGAATATGCAAGGGAGGCGGAGTGAGATGGCAGAAAAACGCACATCCGTTTTTGAAAACGGGCTTATCTGGTTCGGCGCGGCGGTATCCATTGCCGAGATCGCGACCGGAACATATCTCGCGCCGCTCGGCTTCGGCAAGGGGCTTGCGGCGGTGATAATCGGACATATCATAGGCTGCGCGATGCTTTTCCTTGCCGGACTTATCGGCGGCAAGACGCGCAAGAGCGCGATGGACACCACAAAAATGAGCTTCGGCAGAAAGGGCGCGCTGCTCTTTACGGTGCTGAACATCATCCAGCTCGTCGGCTGGACGGCGATAATGATCTATGACGGAGCCGCGGCGGCAAACGGCATATGGGGGATCGGGCCGCAGCTCTGGTGTATCATAATCGGCGTGCTGATCGCGGTATGGATATTGATAGGAATAAAAAATCTCGGTAAGGTCAACACCGTTGCGATGGCGGCGCTGTTTGTACTCACGATAATCATGAGCTTCGTCATCTTCAAAAGCGGCGCGGCACAGAGCATCACAGAGGACGGGCTCAGCTTCGGCGCGGCGGTGGAGCTTTCGGTGGCGATGCCGCTCTCATGGCTGCCGCTCATAAGCGACTACACACGAGAGGCAGAGGAGCCGGTGAAGGCTACGGCGGTAAGCGCGGTGACCTACGGCATTATAAGCTGCTGGATGTATGTGATCGGCATGGGCGCGGCGATATTTACCGGCGAATATGAGATAGCGTCGATCATGGTAAAGGCGGGGCTCGGCATTGCGGGGCTTTTGATAATCGTTTTCTCGACCGTCACGACAACGTTTTTGGACGCGTATTCGGCGGGCGTGTCGAGCGAGTCGATCTCGAAAAGGATAAACGGCAGGCTGGTCGCCCTTATCGTAACGGCGATAGGCGCGGTGGGCGCGATCCTTTTCCCGCTCTATGACATAACGGATTTCCTGTACTTCATCGGCTCGGTATTCGCGCCGATGATAGCGATACAGATAGCGTACTTCTTCATACTTAAAAAGAACACCGAGCGCAAGGCATACGATACGGGTAATCTGATCGTATGGCTGATAGGCTTCATCATCTACAGATGCCTGATGCAGGTGGATATAATCGTCGGGAACACGCTCCCTGATATGGTCATCACCATCATCTTATGTGTGATAGTGAGCAAGATAAGCGACAGGATAAAAAAGTAACACAAA
>CAMNAT010000232.1 GCA_946531785.1 uncultured Oscillospiraceae bacterium | reverse complement strand
CTGTCGACTGCAGCCATTCTGCCATTACCGGACCCTCATGATCCGCCTTCATGCCGTAGCCGCCGCCGGCGAAAACTACCACCGCTCCGGCGGACTCTGCAGGATATGCCTTTATTGTCGGCGTGAAATCATATGAGCTGTCGCTATATGGTATTTTTTCTTCCCAAAGATCTATCATTTTATTAACCTCCGAAATATTCATTTATCTTTCCGATAAGTGTGTCGATATCTACACTCATGGTCACAAAGATCGCCTTTCCGTTCTTCACGACCGCAACCGCCTCGTCATTGAGCTTTTTATACTCGACCTTTGTCGGCTCCTCGCCCTCAAAATTAACTGTGAGAACAGTCTCGCCCATATCCTGATCGTTATACAGCCCGGCGGCAAGCACGCCGATAAGCTCTATATAAAGCTCGCGCGAGGGTTCAGTCTCCTTTTTCTTTCCGTCCGCGATAAAGTCGGTCTTTTTATCGCCCTTTATCTCGATGGTGTGCTTTTTATCGCCGTATTCCATCGTTACGCGGTCAACGGCATTTATATTCACATACGATACAAGACGGCTGAGATAATCATGTATATCCGCGTCAACGAACGCAAAGGTCTCCGTCGGCTCCAGATATACCTTGCCGTTATACTCAACAGGCGTTTTTCCGCCATTGTCGCTGCCGAGGACAAACTCATATTCCTTATCGTTCGCGGTAACAGTCAGCCTTGCGCGCTCTGCGCCGAGCTCCTTTGCCTCCTCGCTGAACGATATGCTCTCCAGCTGCGGCAGGATGCTGCTGTCGATATATTCATCGCTTGCCATGGTCTCATACGGCTCCTTCATATGCCATACGTTGTTTTCAAGCCACTTTATCTTGGGGATATATATATCTATCCTGCGGTCGGCGCTCTTTATGACTATCTCGGATATATCATCAACCGCCACAGGGAAGCCGCTTGTTTTTTCCGGCTTTGCCGTTGCCGCGGGCGGTGCCGGCTTCTGCTGCGCCCTCATCCCGAAAAAGAACACCGCCGCCGCGGCAAGCACTGCGGCGGCGATGATACCTGTTATTATATACTTTTTCTTCATTCTTCTTCGTCCTTGACTATTGCTATCGCAAGATCCTTCATCTGCGCCTCGTCAATGGTTCCCGGCGCGGAACTCATAAGCTCCGACGCATTCTGCACCTTCGGGAACGCGGTGACATCGCGGAGGCTGTCGCAGCCCGCCATCAGCATTGCGAGACGGTCAAGGCCTATGCCCATACCGCCGTGCGGTGCTGCAGCGTACTTGTATGCCTCTACCAGGAAGCCGAACTTCGCCTCTATCTCCTCGTCGGAAAGTCCGAGGGACTCGAACATCTTCTGCTGAAGCTCATAATCGTTTATTCTTATCGAGCCGCTTGAAAGCTCTATGCCGTTGAGCACAAGGTCATATGCCTTTGCGATGACCTTGCCGGGGTCGGTGTCAAGATACTGGATGCACTCATCCTTTGGCATTGTGAACGGGTGATGCATCGCTACCCATGACCCGGTCTCATCATCATACTCAAAGAACGGGAAGTCCGTTATCCACAGGAAGTTCCAGCCCTCGGGGATCATGTCAAGACGCTTTGCGGTCTTTAATCTCAATGCGCCCAGAACCGGAAGCGTTATCCTGTCCTTATCGGCAACGATAAGCACAACATCGCCCTGCTTTGCGCCGAGCCGCTCCATGAGCGCCGCTATCTCCTCGGGCGTGAAGAACTTTTTGAAGCTGGCATTCGGCTCCGCGTCCGTCCAGCGCACATACGCAAGACCCTTTGCGCCGATGCCCTTGCTGTATTCAACGAGCTTGTCGATCTCTTTTCTCGTATAGGTCGCGGCAGCGTCCGGAACGACTATCGCCCGTACCGAGCCGCCGTTATCTATCGCGGATCTGAATACGACAAAATCAGTGTCCTTCACCGCGTCGGTGATGTTCTGTATCTCCATGCCGAAGCGCGTATCCGGCTTATCCGAGCCATAGCGCTCCATCGCATCCTTATATGTGAGGCGCGGCAGCGGCGTCGGGATATCGGTATCAAGCACAGTCTTATACAGATACTTTATAAATCCCTCGATGATCTCCAGGATATCCTCGACATCAACAAAGGACATCTCCATATCTATCTGCGTGAACTCCGGCTGACGATCCGCTCTCAGATCCTCGTCGCGGAAGCAGCGCGCAAGCTGGATATAGCGGTCAAAGCCAGCTATCATCAGAAGCTGCTTATATATCTGCGGCGACTGCGGCAGAGCGTAGAACTTGCCGTGATGGATACGCGACGGGACTACATAGTCGCGCGCGCCCTCCGGCGTGGATTTTATCATCATCGGCGTTTCGATCTCTATAAAGCCGTTGTCATAGAAATAGTCGCGCGCAGCCTTGGCTATCTTTGAGCGGAGGATGATGTTCTCCTGGAGAACAGTGCGTCTGAGGTCAAGGTAGCGGTACTTTAAGCGCAGCTCCTCGTTTACATTCGTGTCGTTGACGATCTCAAACGGCGGCGTCTGCGCCTTTGCCAAAATTCGGAGATCATCTACAAATATCTCTATATCGCCCGTCGGCAGCTCCTTGTTCTTGCTCTCGCGCTCGCGGACAACGCCCTTTGCCATGATCGCGAACTCCTGGCGGCATGTGCGCGCCTTCTCGAACACCTCACGATCCGAGCCATCGTCAAACGCGAGCTGGACGATACCCGTTCTGTCGCGCAGATCGATAAAGATCAGGTTGCCTATATCTCTTATCTTTTGTACATATCCGCCTACGACTACGGTCTTGCCGATGCCCTCGGTCTCGCCGCAGTAGTTTGTGCGCTTTAAGCCTTGCATTGTATCCATTAATTCTGACCTCCTAAGTATTCTGCTAATTTATCGAATCCGACGCTTTCCTCCGCGCCGGTCGCCATGTTCTTGACCTTCGCCGCGCGCTCATCCAGCTCGTTATCGCCTATTACCATCGTATATTCCGCGCCGAGCTTGTCCGCGTATTTCATGCTCGCGCGCAGTCCGCGCCCGAAATGGTCGGTGTCCGCGGAAACCCCTGCGCGGCGCAGGCTGTAAACCAGACTCTGCGCCTCCGTCACCGCGCGTTCGCCGAGCGGCGCGATATATAATTTCACCGGAGCCGCCGCAGGTATCTCAACGCCCGTTTCCTCAAGCCGCAGCAGCAGTCTCTCTATGCCCAGTCCGAAGCCGACCGCCGGGCAATCCTTGCCGCCGATCTCACCGACAAGCCCGTCATAGCGTCCGCCGCCGCATACAGTGAAGTCGCCGCTGATGATCTCAAACACCGTCTTTGTGTAATAATCAAGTCCGCGGACGATGCCGGGGTCTACGGTATATTTTATGCCCATGCCGTCAAGACATGCGCGGAAGCCCTCAAAATGCTCACGGCATTCGTCGCAGAGATAATCAAGGATCGTCGGTGCGCCGTCCACAAGCTCGTGACATGTCGGTACCTTGCAGTCAATTATCCTGAGCGGGTTGCGCTCAAAACGACCCTTGCAGTCGGAGCATAAAGTATCAAAATGCGGTCTGAAATACTCCTTCAGCGCGTCCGAATACGCCTTGCGGCAGGTCGGGCAGCCGATGGAGTTTATATTTACGGATAAGTCCTTTAATCCTACCTTATCCAAAAATGTCAGGGCAAGTGAAACCACCTCGGCATCCATCGTCGGATTCTTTGCGCCGAACGCCTCAACGCCGAATTGGTGGAACTCGCGCAGCCTTCCCTTCTGCTTGTTCTCATAGCGGAAGCACGCGATGTTATAGAACATCTTCATCGGCATGGGCAGCGCGTAAAGGCTGTTCTGGATGAAGCTCCTCGCAACAGACGCGGTTCCCTCGGGGCGCAGCGTTACGCTCCTGCCGCCCTTGTCGAGAAAGGTGTACATCTGCTTTTCAACAACATCGGTCGTGTCGCCCACGCCGCGCTCAAAAAGCTCGGTATGCTCAAAGGTCGGGACACGCACCTCTTTATAATTATATAAGTCCGCTATCTCCTTGAAGCTCTTTTCAAGGTACTGCCATTTATAGCTGTCCTGCGGCAGCAGATCCTCAGTACCCTTGGGAGATGTCGTTATTATCATATGACCAGTCCTCTCATAGTAATTCTATTATATTTTACTCTTATCTTCCTGTATTGTCAAGCGTTTTATTCAAGATCCGTCTTGCCTCGCCGGCAAGGTAGAGCGAGCCGCAGATGCAGACGATGCCGCTCTCTCCCGCAAGCTCTTTTGCCTTCTCTATCGCAAGCCGCACATCCGGCTCGGCG
>CAMNAT010000231.1 GCA_946531785.1 uncultured Oscillospiraceae bacterium | reverse complement strand
ACATTTTTCTGATGCTCATTTAAGAGCTCACCATAAAAATCATATAAAAGTGTCTGCTCGTAGATCTTATCCATAATGAAATCACCGAAGGAGATAATAACAAAAACAAAAAGAGCTGTCAAGCATTTTTACTTGACAGCTCAAAAGCAACGTCCCTCTGTCTTCCGAATTAAAAAGTACCCCAGCCTTTTTAAGTGGTATCAGACGGTTCGGTGCGTCAACGGAGTAAAATAATTTTTAAGTATGCGCTTCATACATTTACAAAGATCTGTACTGCCGTCTGACAGGCACCATTCAAACACGCAGCCTTTGACAATAGTGCATATATCCCGGCTGATCAGGTGCGCATCCGTTTCAGGCTTAAGGATACCTGCTGCTATTGCTTTTTTAATTTCTTCTTCACAGCGAAACATTACGGTATCCGGCAAAAACTCTCCTGTTTCTTCGCCCATGTATGCGCACAGCGCCTTATTATCCGTGGTATAAAAGCATTTCATAAAATCAAGACCGAGCTCTTTATATCTGTCAATAAGGCACATATACAGCTCGATAATGCGGTCACTGATGTTTTTTATCGGACTTTTGAGCTTTTTGTCGCAAAATGACTCAGTCTTTACGAAATACATAAGAAGGTCATCTTTATTAGCAAAATGATGATAAAAAGTACCTGTAGAAAGCCCTGAACGTCTGACCACGTTTCTTACAGTTACAGCCTGTATTCCTCCGGAAGATATCAGCTCTGCCGCTGCCCGGGTAAGTCTTTTCTTTGTATCGGTGCTATTACTTGCTTTTCGCGGTCTGCCTATATCAGATGCCATATTTTCTCCTGTGGTAATCTATTATTAAATAAAACACGTTCTAATATATTGACATATTATCACAACAGTAATATACTTTCAATAGAACGTGTTCTATATTTGTTTTCCGTGCCTTGATTCAATACGAACACTTCTTTCTGCACATTTAAACAAATAAATACAACGAGGTGAGCAAGATGAATATAGTATATTGGTCGGACTTCGCATGTCCGTATTGTTATATAGGTGAAACGAGGCTTAAAAAAGCTATAAAGGAATTAACTGAGGAAGGCTCTCTAAACGAACCCGTGACTCTTCAGATGCGCGCTTTTCGTCTGGATCCGGATGCGAAAGCGCTGCCCGAGTCAGATACCATAACAAGATTTGCAAAAAAGTACAGGATGTCACCTATGCTTGCAGCGCATCAGGTTGAAAAAATATCTTCGCTCGGTCAGAGAGAAGGTCTTGAGTTCAACTATGCCGGTACAAAATCCACCAATACGGCAGATGCTCACAGGCTTGTAAAGCTTGCTTATACAAAGGATCAGGGTACAGCCGAAAAAGTCATAGAGGCGCTGTTTAAAGCGTATTTTGCAGATAATCTCATTTTATCCGACAGAGACATTCTTACTGAAATAGGGGTACAGAACGGTCTTGAAGAAAGCAAAATCAGGGAAATGTTTGATTCTTATATGTATGCACAGGAGGTTATTGAGGACGAAAAGGAAGCCTACTCCAAAGGCGTGACCGGTGTTCCCTATTTCGAGATAAACGACAAGCAGGTATACGGCGCCGGACAAAAGGAGCATTTCAAAAGGTATATAATGGAAGCGGCGCCGGAGGTTTCAGAGAGCAATACACACATATGCGGACCTGACGGATGTAAGCTTTAAGCTTCTTCCTCACCATCTATGATGGTAGCGATGACATTTGCCTGTGCAACCTTTCAATATCGTCAACGTCTTTTTTTCATATCCCGGCATTTTCTCACCATCGAAATGCCCGAAAACATTATGAAGCATGCAGTGCGCTATGGTATAAGCCCATTCTGCCGGCGACAGGCTCATATCCTTATTCAGGCAACGGACAGGGGGCATTGTTTTGAAACAGGTGGATATTAGACCGCAACAATAATTTCAATTTTTAACGTTAATAAGAGTAAAAAAAATAGGTAATTGAGGAACTCGGTTACGAGTTTCGCAATTACCTGATCATATCAAACGATAGAAAGAAGATTTATTCAATGAGTAAATTACAAAACAGTCGCTTCGCATCAAAAGAAGTAATAAGAGTCAGGTACGAAGCCAAGCAAGACAAAAGCAGCGTCCCCTTGTCTTCCCTTGTCTTACCTCTGTCGTAAAAGCAGCTTTAGTATCTCCTCAACTGTCCTTTCCTGCTGCTCTTCAGATGAAATAGAGGCATTTCCGTCTCCGTCCTGTTTCCCGTAATTCCCGAATCCCGCATGATTACCGCCTTCTATAACCACCTCATACGCATTTTCCGGAAAATATTGTTTTGCGTTTTCATAAGCAGCATAATCAAGCAGCTTGTCCTCTGACCCGTAAATTGATAAAAGCAATGTATCATCACTGATTTTCCCATTAGGATAAGCTGCAAGCAGCACGACGCCGTCTATTAGTTCACTATTGCCTGCCGCGCAGCTTGCCGCCGCTATTCCTCCCATGGAATGTCCTGACACAAGCCAGGTTTCATAATTATATTTACCAACTATCCTTTCAGCGGCATTCATGTCAAATATCGCCATACGCATAGGCGGCTTTATCAAAAAGCAATCCACACCCTTTTGTGCAAGTCTCTTCATCAGGGGCAGATAGCTTTCGGCATCCACCTTTGCTCCCGGATAGAAGCAAAGCGCTGTATCTTCTCCTTCTCCGTCAATCATATATCCCTCGTCTGTCTCTGTTACCTTTACGCTCCCCTGTTCATCTATTATCCTCCGCGCTTCCGCATCTGCCGGGTAATGAACATTTACAAACACAAGGAAGGCCACTCCTAACACCGCCAGACCCATTGCTACACTTATCAGTATATGCACACCTATCGGCGGCTTTTTTTTAAGCTTCCTTCTGATCAGACCTGTGACAAGAAAGATTAGTCCGAATAGTGCAGCTATCGCTGTGATCGACAAAATAACATATTTCATAAAAAACCTCTATCCCTTTGTGTCATCGTAATCAGGCATGAATAGTTATCAACCCCCTGCACCTGTTTAGCGCCGCATAGATTTCCTGCTTGCGCGGCATAGCAAGACCATCCTCTTTAGCTGCATTTACCGCTGCAAATGACTGCTTTTCAAGTCTTTCATAAAGCTCCTCTACGCATTCTCCTAAATTTTTTCTTCCGTCAAATACATTTTTCATCATATAGACTGCAATGGCGCATATGGCATTGGTCTGCTCCGGGTCTGTAAGCTGCTCCACATAACGCAGCTCTACTTCTTCCTTGTTTACGGAAAAACCGTCGGTGCCGAATACCTTTGTCTTTATCCTGTCGCCGCCGGTTATTGACCTGCTTGCCTTAACTATACGCTTTGTTTTACCACCTTCAAAGGCGCGCTCCGCATGAGTCCTCTCACCGAAGCTCTCAGCCTGCCTTTTTGCCTCGACTGTTATGTCAAAGGGCTCATACTGCTTCATCTGTATGATCAGATCGGCCTCATAAAAGTAGGAGCCTGAGCTTCCCGCTACCAGAATCGTAGAAATTCCCTTTTTTTCATAAAGCTCCCTGACCCTTCCGATAAACGGTATTATCGGCTCCTCGTCTCTGTGCACGACCTTCTGCATAAGCTCATCGCGTATCATAAAGTTGGTAGCTGAGGTGTCCTCGTCAATAAGAAAAAGTTCCGCTCCCGCCTCGATAGCTTCAACCGTACAGGCAGCCTGGGAAGTAGAACCGCTTGCGTCCTCTGTTGAAAAATGTATGGTATCCCTGCCATTTGGCAGATTTCTGATAAACATAGAAATATCCGTATTTTGTACGCTTCTGCCGTCTTCCGCCCGCAGCTTTACCGCAGAAGTATCCGTGATCACATACTCACGCCCGTCGCCCTTTATGTGGTTATAAACCCCAAGCTCCAAAGCCTTAAGAAGAGTCGACTTGCCGTGATATCCTCCGCCCACTATCAGGGTAACACCTTCCGGAATACCCATACCGCGCAGGCTCCCCTTATGAGGAAGGTCAAATGTAACAGCCGTCGATTCCGGACTTTTGAAAGCAATAGCGCCCTTCATGGGTTTTTGTGAAATACCGCTTTCCCTCGGAAGCACCGATCCGTCCGCCACAAATGCCTTAAGTCCGCGCTTAGTAAGCTCTTCCCTGATGAATGACTGATCGTCGGCAAGCTCGGATACTCCTGCAAGCTCAGCTTCGGTATATGCTGAGGAAAATAAGGATTTCCCGACGCATTCGGGCAGAAAATCAAATAATATTTTTATCAGCTCTCCTGAAATTACTGTTCTTCCTCTTGCGGGAAAGCC
>CAMNAT010000230.1 GCA_946531785.1 uncultured Oscillospiraceae bacterium | reverse complement strand
ACAACCGCCACAGCACTGCTGCTGTTGCTGTAAAAATCTGTGACAGCGGCTGTCGAGCTTAAATCATGCTCCGGCGCCGCTTGATCTCCGCCTATCACAACTGTATTATGCGACAACGCCTTTGAACGGAAGTAGCTCCAGCGGTTTGCCGAGCCTGCGGTATAGTCCGTTATCCAGTAGCCTATGCTGTTGTAGTCGCCCATTCCGAGATCCTTTGCCCAGCGTATGCCGTACTTTTCAAAGATAAAGCTTCCGCCGTCGAGCTGTGAGTGCTCTGCATTTGTGATCCCGCCATGAATGCCGATATATACCGAGCTGTTATCCTGCGACCAGTTATTTCGCATAGATACCATATTATCACCCGAATAGCGCACATCTAAAGGCATTGCGATATCCGTGCTTGTGTTCGTAGTGTCATACCACAGCATCCCGAGGGCGTTATCGCCGTAATATGCGTTATTATATGTAAGATCTGTGCCGTTATATTTCAGAATCGCACTCGTTATCTGAGGCTTGTTGTATTTATCCGACAGCCAAAGCATTTCAGGCACATACAGCTTCACCTGCGCGCAGTCTCCGGTATTATATACACCGTTCTGCGTCTGCATATATACCATGAAATCAGCCGCCGTATCAAGTCCGTCACAGCTGTCCAGTCCGAAATCCGTTTCCATAACAGTATCAAGCGTTGAGAGAAGTCCCGCAGTATACTGCATCGTAAGCTCCCAGTAGCCCGCGCCCTCATACCATGAGCCGTCCGGCGCCCAGTGCCACAGCATCAGATCCGCTGCGCGGAGCGCATTTTTCAGAAGATAATATGACTCGTTCGGATATACATCAAGCATAGACATCGCCGCGATCGCTATGCCGCCGTTGCAGACAATGTTATGGTTATTTGTTGCTGTCGCTGAATTCGTCATGGTACTTGTTTCCGACTTATATGACAATGCCGCGTCATAGAACAGGTTGTTGTACATCCCTTTTTCTATAACAGCTCGCTGCTCAGCACTAAATGCGTTATACATCCAGTCGTAGCCTATCGCAACTGCAAAGCCCATCTCGCACGGATCGATGTGGTGCGACGGGTTCCAGTCGTCAAAGCCCGCTACGGTATTCAGCTCAAGCCATGCATGGTCAGCATATTTTGTATCGCCTGTAAGCTGATATGCCATGCCGAGAACATACATTTCATCAAGCATATTCCTGCACTGACCTGTCAGTCTGCCTCCGTCTATCGTATATGATATATGCGGTGCTTCAGAGGAAACCAGACCATTTGCGCGGTTGATGACCTTATTTGCCCAACCCGTGAAATATGTGTTGCTTCCGCTCTGATACTGCGCTTTAACACGGGCAAAATCCCCGGCCGTAGCCTGAATCCTGGGATGCTTACCGTTCGCAGATGAGGCCTCATATGCAGTTTGAAGCTGATTTTTGACCGGTCTGAGGTAGAACAGATAGTCATTGAGCGCTTGTAGGTCTGACGGCGGGCTGAATTTACCGCTGCTCAATATGTTCATGCCGCTGTTGATAGCTATGGTGTCGGTATAGAGCGTCTTGCCCAATGCCGATGCAAGTAAGCTGAGTGATGCATAGCCACTGCTGTCAGTCTCTACGCTCTGCGGAGCGCTTACACCCCATACACTGCACAGCTCAGCTACATTTACATATGCTGAGCCGTTTCTGATATACGGCTTGTTTGTGAGCAAAGTCTTGGTTCCGTTGTTATACGCGACTCCGCTGCGGCTGTGGACAGCGAGACATCCCGAAAGCGCGGTAGTCTGTGCAGTCTCGCTGCCAAACACTGTCTGCGTCTCACTGTAGTCAACCTCGCGAGTGACAGGGTTTATCGCTGTCTTTGATGACGCTCCCTCATACACGCGTATGTTGTCTATATTTATATTGCAGGCATCTGTGGTATTCGCGGTGTGAAAACGCAGAGCCGATGCGGTTTCACCTGCTTGTGTGTTTATGGCTGCTCCCGAAATCTTCTGAGTGCCGTTTACATATATGCTTTTTATTCTTTCAAAGTAGTCATATACGGTCACGATATGGTATTGCGTGTTTGTATTCAGTGTCATTGTTGTGCCGGAGGATTCGCCTCCGATATACATGGTGCTGTTTGTCTTTTTCCAAAACCACGCACCAGATGTTACGGGCTTGATCTGTGCGATATAGTCCCGATAGCTGCCGCCGCGCGAGTCATATGTGTATATATTAAGCTTTGTATTGACATCAAGCACTGTCAGATCAAACTCATATACGCCGTAATCCGAATACGGAAGGTTGATGCCCGCGGCGGTTACATGAAAATCCCCGTTCGAGTTATTGCCGCCGTCTGTCCTGTTGAGATGCAGATACTTATTGCCTGATCCCTCGATCACTATTGTGTTTCCGTTTTCGTGAGTTGTAAGGCTGCTTGAGTTATCCTCAAAATCCTCGACGAACACTGTATGGCTTCCATATTTTCGCGCATTGTCAATAGGGTTCATATTGCTGTCCCACCGCATTATGTTCGCTCTGTAGCTGTCAGAGCCGTCATAGCTTATGCTTGTGCTATTACTGCCTGTGGCACCGGTTACAAATCTTCCCGTGGATTTATCATATTCCGCTATGCCAATCACACCGGAGCTGCCCGATGCCGTTAAGTTTCCGCCCGACTCGGTTACGGTAATGTTTGCAGCTCCGGCTGTCACGAATGTTCCTGCGATTATTCCGGCTGTTGCCGCTAACGCGGCTATAACAGATATACATTTCCTCATTCAGCTCGCCCCCCTTACTGACTCAACGCGTTACCGGTCACCGACTTAGAGCTAAGGTATGCTTCAACATTTTCCAAAGCATCCACATCTGTCAGCTTTAATCCAAGACTTACAGCGCCGCTTATATTTCTGACATCGTCAAGACCTACTCCATATACTTTATCGCCGATCTCAACGATCAGTGAGCCATATTGTGAAATATCATCAAGCTCCTCCCATGCAAAAGCAACGCTGCTTTCTTCTCGCCATACCTTTGCATATGCCTTATCTCTGTCTTCATATTTCACAGGCGAGCCAATGTATAAATGGCGTTCCTCCGGCACACCGGCTGCGGAATTTCCGCCAAGATACATTGTATATGCCCCCTCCTCCGGCTCAGCCTTCAGAAGAAACCTTACAGAAGACGAGAATGCTGTATCAGGCTCCGACTGACCCAAATATACAATACTGCCGTCAGAGTCCTTTGTTATCTTTATCGTTTTATAAGTATTATCGGTTATATCGG
This sequence comes from uncultured Oscillospiraceae bacterium, assembly GCA_946531785.1. Taxonomy (GTDB): domain Bacteria; phylum Bacillota; class Clostridia; order UBA1381; family UBA1381; genus Ornithomonoglobus. The sequence goes on along the minus strand of CAMNAT010000230.1, from coordinate 1,038 downwards.
TCACATAATTGCCCGGTATATCATACTCTGCGGCAAATACATCCGACGAAGCAAGAGTCATTACAACCGATAAAAATATAATAAATCTTTTCATGACGCCCTCCTGTATGCTTGCTTTTAAATCAAAAATTAAACTTAGTGATCTCATTGATCATGGTAAACCGTTTCTCTATAGTCGCTTTGACCTGCTGCTTAGCGACCCAGTTTTCATAAGTATCCGCGACTGAAGAATTTATCTCCTCTGTTCGCACATATTCCTCTGCAAACGATCTTAATACGAATCGCGGTTCAGTGTATTTTTTCATAGATATTCCTCCTCGCTTTCCCTTAGTTTTTGTTTTTAAGATCCATGTAATCTATACGAGCTACACTTCTGTTAGTCGCGGCATTTTTCCATTTGCTCATAGCATCATTATCAAGCATCCAATCAGCTATGGCACCATATGATGAAGGTCCTCTGCCGGTACCGTCGGAAAGCTTAACGGTCAGGGTCGCCTTGCCGCTGCCGGAAAGCTTTATCGCTATGCGCGTTCCAGTTTCCGATATCCCGTCATCCCTTATGATCCCGGAGCTTATGAGCGAGCGCCTCAGTGCTTCCGCATCTGTCTTTGTGATCGTTGCAGCTCCGCCCTCAGCAGCAAAGTCCAGTCTCAGGACTTTGCCGTTCTGCGTAAGAGTTGCTCCTGTGCTGTCCAGTGCCACATCTGCATCGGTCATCATGTACCAGTATACATCCTTCGATGAGTTCAATGTCAGCTCATCCCGTATTACAAGACTCTCCCTGTTATCAGTAAACAGAAAGCCGCGCTTTGCTGCGCTTGCATTATCCCGCAGCAGCCCCGACATATCCACGACCGCAGCGGCACTGCCGTCATCATCACGGAAGCTGATAATTTGCGCCGTTGAGTTCAGATCATGCTCCGGTGTCGCCTGGTCTCCGCCTATCACAACAGTATTGTGCGACAATGCCTTTGAGCGGAAGTAGCTCCAACGATTTGACGAGCCTTCGCTATAGTTCGTTATCCAGTAACCGATGCT
>CAMNAT010000229.1 GCA_946531785.1 uncultured Oscillospiraceae bacterium | reverse complement strand
ATCTGACGAGGTAATTATGAACTGATAAACCATAAAGTTCATGTTATATTTTTTCTCGCTCTGCACATGCTAATCTCGGAAAGTGAATTTCCGAATTTAAGCGATAAGGAGGAGATCAAAATGTCAAAGAGATCTAACAAGAAGGCACTTGAGAATTTCAAGATGGAGGCTGCGCGTGAAGTAGGTGTGGATCTTAGCCAGAACTACAACGGCGACCTTACCTCAAAGCAGGCAGGCTCGATCGGCGGCCAGATGGTAAAGAAGATGGTCGAGGACTACGAGAATAAGATGCAGTCATAACTGAGCTTATTTTCACTTTAAAGGAAACGGATTTCCTGTAAAGCAAAATATAGGGCAAAGACAAGATGTGGGGTCTTATCTTTGCCCTATTCTTTTGCTTTTTATTTTCCCTGACCGTAATAGGCGTTTGCGCCGTGCTTTCTTAAATAGTGCTTGTCAAGTATCGCCTGCGAGATTGGCGGAAGGTCGGGAGTGAGCTGCAATGCGCGGATCGCCATTTTAGCGCATTCCTCCATTACGACCGCGTTATGTACGGCGTTGTGCGGATCGGTGCCCCATGCAAACGGACCGTGATTGGAAACGAGCACGCCCGGTATCGCCTCGGGGTCCTTGTCCTTAAAGGTCTCGATGATAACAAGTCCTGTGTTCTTCTCATATTCGCCCTTGATCTCTGCTTCTGTCATAAGCCTTGTCGCAGGTATCTCGCCGTAGAAATAGTCAGCATGTGTCGTGCCGAACGGAGGGATGCCGCGGCATGCCTGAGCGAAAGAGGTCGCCCACGGCGAATGGGTGTGGACAATGCCGCCGCATTCGGGGAATGCCTTGTACAGCTCCAGATGTGTCGGCGTGTCCGATGACGGGTTATAATCACCCTCGACCTTGTTGCCGTCAAGATCGACAACTACCATATCCTCAGGTCTGAGCTTGTCATATTCAACGCCGGACGGCTTGATGACAAACAGACCCTTTTCGCGGTCTATTCCCGAAACATTGCCCCATGTGAAGGTCACAAGACCGTAGCGGGGCAGATCCATATTAGCTTCATATACCTTTTGTTTGAGTTCTTCAAGCATGATGTTATTCTCCTTAGCTTTAATATATTAGCAATATTATATTACATAATACCGAATAAATCAAGATAATTTTGTAAAAACCACTTGATTTTTATGCCGGCATACTGTATAATAGTGGTGATTAACCTTAAGGGAGGAATATTTTTACTATATGGACAGTATGTCGCAGTTTTTACCCAAAATAATTGCGCTTGTTATCCTGATAATCATATCGGGCTTTTTTTCCGCAACGGAAACTGCATATTTTTCTATGAACAAGATCCGTCTGAAGGCGCTTGCCAATGAGGGCAACAAGCGCGCAAAGAAGGCTTTGAAGCTTTCCGAGGACATGGATTCATTATTATACACTATCCTTATCGGCAACAACCTTGTGAATATAGCGACCACCGCGATAGCAACGGTGCTTTTTATCGACCTTCTGGGCGCGGATCTGGGCGCGACTGTCGCAACGATAGTGATCACAATAGTTGTACTTATGTTCGGCGAGATAACTCCGAAGAGCATTGCAAAGAATGTTCCGGAGCGGTTTGCAATGTTCGCCGCGCCGATATTAAGACCTATCGAGATACTTTTTACACCTTTGAATTTCCTTGCCGCCATGTGGCAGAGGTTCGTGCACCTGTTCGTAAAGACATCTGACGATCACGGTGTTACGGAGGAGGAGCTCATAACCATGGTCGAGGAGGCGCAGCAGGACGGCGAGATAGACAAGAATGAGAGCGAGTTGATCCGCAACGCGATCGGGTTCGACGACATAGAGGTAGAGGATATATATACAAGCCGCGTAGATATAGTCGGCGTTGAGGTGGAGGACAGCATCGAGGATATCTCAAAGCAGTTTGAAAAGGGCTTTTCAAGACTGCCCGTATATTCCGATACGATCGATAACATAATAGGAATACTGAACCGCAAGGACTTCTCAAGGATGAAAAAGACGGGAGCAAAGCTCACCGATGTCATGTCGGAGCCGATATTTGTCGTGCCGTCGATGAAGATATCCGAGCTTCTGCGGACGCTGCAGTCGAAAAAATCGCACATGGCAATAATCCTTGACGAGTTCGGCGGCACTGTCGGCATAGTGACATTAGAGGATATATTGGAGGAGCTTGTCGGCGAGATATGGGACGAGCACGATACCGTGATCGAGCCGTTTGTGAAGATAAGCGACACGAAGTACAAGGTGCGCTGCACAGCGGATCTTGATGATATGTATGAGCTGTTCGGCATCCGCAAGGAAGCGGAGCATTCGACCGTCGGCGGCTGGGTAACAGAGGAATTCGGAAAGATACCGAGAGTCGGCGAAACATTCACAGAAGGACCTCTTGAGGTCTGTGTGTCAAAGCGCGACCCGCGTCGTGCAACCGAGGTGATAGTGACAAAGCTGTATGAACCGAACTATGATGAGGAAGATGAAGAGGATTAATTTTAACGGTAACTTAAAAAGGATCATCAGGCAGGCTGCAGCGGTATTATCCGCTGCAGTCGTTTTTGGCGTGGGCGCAAGCGCCTTTGAATTCCCTGAGGTGGATTGGGGCGCGATACTTGCCGAGCGTGAGGCGATGGTCAGCGAGGCGGATCTTGAGCTGTATACTGAGGACGCGGTGGAGAGTGCGCCGTATTACGGGGCGAAGTTTGAGCCGCGCGGCGGTGTATATCTCGGCATGGTGACCGAGAACTCGGAGCAGTTTGCGCCTGTAGGAAGCTATCTGACATATATCGACCGTATGATACCGTGGATATATATCCCGGCAAATCAGATGATCCGCGATGGGAACTCAATAGCTACCGTCGCGCTTAATATACGCGATACCAATGTGGATTACACCCGCGCGCGCAGGGTGTTTGATTATCTTGCGGGCTATAACAAGCCCATGCTTATCCGTGTCGCGGGGGAGATGAGTGAGTTTCAGATAGGCGAGGATCCTGAAAAATTTATTGAGATCTTCCGTAATCTTGCGAATATGATCCATGAATATGAAAACCTTGCCGTGGTGTGGTCGCCGATAGATCTGGGCAATCTCACACGCCCGTACCATTTTTATTACCCGGGCGATGAATATGTTGACTGGGTGGGCGTGAGCAGCTATGCGATCAAGTATTTTCAGGGCAACCCCGATACAAGCTATGTTGACAGCGTGTACTTCATGACGGGCGATAACGCATGGATAACGAACCGTCTGAAGCTGTTTATGAAGTTCCTTGACGAGTACAACATCAAGAAGCCCGTGATGCTTAGCGAGTGCGGCATAGCGACGGAAAACCAACAGGGAGAGGATCTGACCTCATGGGCAAGCCCGAGATTCCGGGATCTGTTCTGGTCGGTCATCATGAAGTATCCGCAGATAAAGCTGATAAACTACTTCAACGCAAAGACCTATGAGCATCACACATTCTATATTTCTGACCGCGAATATGTAAAGAATATCTATGATCCTGCCGCGTCGAGCGGTGCGTATATCCGCGAGCTCGGCGGCGAGGCAGAGTTCGTTTTCAGCCGCGTTAAGGATGCGAAGGCTATAAGGATAAAAAACGGCAGGCTGCCGCTCTATACTCTGGCGCATATACCCGGCGAGACGGAGACTGCTGTGACCTACAGCGTTGACGGAGTGCGTGTCGCGGAGCCGCATGAGATCCCGTACAAATACGAGCTTGATCTTTCTATGCTCTCCGACGGCGAGCACAGCATCTCCATCGAGGCTGACGGGTATAAAAAGGAATATAAGCTGCAAAAGTCAGGGGATGATATCAGCTTCGGCAAAGCGCCGCTGGCGTTTATAAGCGGGAGCTGCATCCTGTTCTCTTTAGACGGCAAATATGACGCATACGGAAGTATAGTAGCCTCGGACAATGGGATACGGACGGTATATATATCATGAGATGTGCAAAAAACGGAGTCTTTCGGCTCCGTTGTTTTTGCTTATGCTTTTATGGCTTTTGCCATTTCCTGCGCCTGTTTTTTTATTCTGTCATTATCGAATTGATCTATTTGATGTATAAGAGTTGAACGGAATACATCGGCGCTTTTTATTCCTTGAAATTCGTATACACCGGATGAAGAGGTCACTTTTATTGTTCCGTATCCGAATATTTTACCCCAAAAGCCGCTGCTCATAGTAACATTGTTTATTTTATTAAGCGGCGTGTCCAGCTCGGTAGTTTTTATAAGTCCAAGCTTACCCACAAGCCTTTTATTTGTTATCGTCAGCTCTGTGG
>CAMNAT010000228.1 GCA_946531785.1 uncultured Oscillospiraceae bacterium | reverse complement strand
CGTTCTGCTGTACATACTGTATATTCTTCTGTATCTGCATGATGAGATACTGCAGCGGATACTTCCATTCTGTGTGGATATACAGAAGCGCTTTATACCACTCGTTCCAGTATGCCAATGCATAGAACAGTCCTACCGTTGCCATACCCGGCAGCGAGATCGGCAGAATGATCTTGAACAGGATCAGTACATCATTTGCACCGTCTATCCTTGCAGACTCCGAAAGAGCCTCGGGGATGCCGTTAAAGAAGTTACGCATCAGGAGCAGATTCCATGCATTCACAAGCGCCGGTAATATCAGCGACCAGAGCGAATCCGAAAGATGCAGATACTTTGTTACCCATAAATATGTCGGTACCAGGCCGCCCGAGAAAAGCATTGTAAAATAGATGAAGAATGCTATCGAGCCTCTGTAGTACATGCTCTTGCACGAGAGCGCATATGCGCAGGCGCAGGTAACGAGCATTGAAAGCACCGTACCCACAACAGTTACGAATATCGTAACACCGTATGCCGGAACAACCGTGCCTGACTGGAATAACAGTGTATATGCCGCAGTATCAAAAGCCTTCGGCCATATCTGATAGCCAAACTGATTGAGCGATGCCTGGGATGTCAGGGAGCTTGATAATACTATTATAAACGGCACCAGACATACAATGGCAAATAGAATTATAAACGCATAGCACACAAAGGATACTATGTAATCACTTGTCTGTTTTTTCATTTCGTATCCCCTCCCATCAGAACAACGCAGATTCCGGACTCCACTTATTCGCTACCTTGTTGCACAGGATAACAAATACGCAGCCGAGCACCGACTGTACCAGACCTACAGCAGCAGTCTGACCCATTGACGGGTTTTCAAGCAGCTGACGGAACAGATATGTGTCGATAACATCCGTGGTCGGATACAATATAGAGTTTGAGCCGACCATTGCATAGATCATACCGAAGTCACCGTTGAAAATCTTGCCGACACTCATGATCGAAAGCATGATGATCGTCGGCTTCAGCATCGGAAGAGTTATTTTCGTTATGCATTGCCACCTTGACGCGCCGTCAACTGCGGCAGCCTCATATACGGATGAGTCAAAGCCTGTGATCGTCGCCATATATACGATCGAACCGAAGCCCGCACCCTGCCATATCCTGAGCAGTACGAGAACCAACGGCCAGACTGACGGAGTCGTATAGAACTCAATACCCTTGCCGCCCATGCTCGTTATAATATGGTTTACCATACCGTTGGATGCGAGTATCGCAACCGAAAGCATTGATACTACCGTCCATGACATGAAGTGCGGAAGGATAACGATCGACTGTGTTACCTTCTTCACCCACTTATTCTTCATCTCCGTAAGCATAACGGCGATAACAACAGAGGTAAATGTTGTGAATGCTATGAACAGAATATTCAACCACAACGTATTTACCGTTACCGTTATCCAGTTGCTCGTTGCAAAAAACGCTTTGAAGTTTTCCAGTCCTACAAAATCACTGAACCAGATACCCTTCATTGGTCGGTAATCAACGAAAGCTATGTACAGACCCGCCATCGGTATGTACGCAAAGATAACAAAAAACGCGATCGCCGGCAGGCATAAGAGATATAGCCACGGGTTCCTCTTAATATCCTGCATTAACGTCGGCTTATACTTTTTGTCGGCAGCCTTCTGTGCCTTCAGAGCCGCCTTTTTTTCTGCTGTTTTTACACTCACAGCAAAACCACCTCCTGTTAATTGTTTGTATATATCCGGACTATTTGTCCATTAATTTATGTACATTATATACAAAAGAACAGGAGGTTTCAACTTTGTTTACTTCTATTTTTATTCGATTTTTAACAAAACATATATATTATATTTGTTTTTTGATGATTCAGAGTGATCTTATCCACCTGATTGCCATTCTCATCCAGTCACGTGGCTCTTCAACGGGCTCCTGATCGCACCCGGCAGTCCACTCCTCAGACAGTGATAGTCCATGCGAGCCACGCGGGAAAATATGCAGCTCGCACGGCACCTTTGCCTTTGCCATAGCCGACGCCATCAACAGACTGTTCTCGACCGGAACACACTCATCGGTAAATGTATGCCAGATGAACGCCGGAGGACAATCCGATGTTACATGCTTTTCAAGCGATACCTTTTCCATAAGCTCCTTATCACCCTTTGTTATATTCTCCATCGAGCCTGTGTGCGTATACTCGCCGGAGGTTATAACAGGATATGAAAGTATCAGTCCGTTCGGTCTGTTCAGCTTGTCCTCACGCATCACCGCAGGCTCGCTGTTCCAGAACACTCCGAGACTTGCCGCAAGATGTCCGCCCGCGGAGAAGCCGCAGACGATCACTTTATCTGTATCAACATGCCATTTCTCGCTATTTTTACGAACCATTGTTACTGCGTCCGAAGCATCCTTGAGCGATGCCGGGAACAGCGTCTCCAACGAGTAGTATACAACAACAGCATTGAAGCCGGCAGCATTGAATGACAGCGCTATCGGCTCAGCCTCACGCGCGGAGCAGAAGCTATACGCGCCGCCGGGGCAAACTACAACAGTCGGTCTTTTACGGTCGAGCTCGAGCGGATCATCAATTATATATGTTTTTAAATATATGTTCCCGCTATCGTTCAGTTTTATTGTCTCATGCAGCATTTTTTTACCTCTCCTCTAGCTTTCTTATCTGTCGTTAAACGCCTTCATCCATTCGCGTGCTATCAGCTCATGCCCCATCGGAGTGGGATGCACACCGTCCTTGAGCCAGTATGTCGGCTCTGCAAGCTTCGCTGCCTCGTCAAACTTAGCCATGAGCGGAACGAACTGTATACCGTGCTTCTTTGCAACACGCGCAGCTGCTGCTGCCTTTTCCTCTGCACCCTTTCTGAACTCATCCCACTTTTCAGATGTAGCTATACCCTTTAAAACGAAGGGTTCAAGCATGATTATGCGTGTGTCGGGAAGCTCTTTTTCGATATGTGATAAAAGAATATCATAATATATCTCATAATCCTCAGTGGAAACTCCGTTCCTCTCGGCAAGCTCATGCCATACATCATTTATACCCATGAGTATGCTCAAAACATCCGGCTTAAGATTGATGAGATCCTTCTTTATCCTTGCAAGCACATCTATGCTGCGGTTGCCGCCTATGCCGCGGTTTATGAACTCATATTTCCCCGGCTCTTCAAAGCCGAGTCGAGCCGCAACAAGGTTGGGATAACCCACACCCATATGCTTGTCAGCTGTGCGCTCTCTTTCCGCATCTGTTATTGAATCTCCCTGAAATAAAATTCTGATCATTGTTTTCTTCTCCTTTATAAATTAATATTTCTATAATCATTCGGGCTGAACCCGGAATAATTTTTAAATGCAGCTGCAAAAGCCGTTGTATCGGTATAACCCACATCACCGGCGATCTTCTTTACCGGTCTGTTTGGATGGCGCAGCAGCATGCGCTTCGCCTGCTCCATGCGGTACTCGGTAACATACTCCTTCGGTGTTTTTCTGAATACCGACTTAAAGAGACGCAAAAGGTGCATCTCGCTGATGTCCGCCGCCATGGCAAGCTGCTTATTTGTAAGCTTATCCCTATAACCGGTGCGAACAAGCTCAACCGCCGGAAGCAGCCTCTGCTCCTCGGGAGTAGTGAGATTTTCCTCGTCCTCAGAGAGGATCGCTGTATATATCAACAGCTCATATAACCTCACAGAGCTTCGTAGCAGCCCTTCATAATCGGAGCGCCATGCGTTTTTGTACAGCTCTGTAAATACCCCTTCAAAATCATACCCGTCCTTTGCGCCGTATATGAGCCTCTTGTACAAATATTCGAGCCGGAAATTGCGGCTGTTCCCGATAATATTCGATTTGTCAAAGCCGAGATAGCGCGTAAAGCCGGATAACCTTTTTCCGCTGAACCGGAGCCATATAACACCCCACCGACTGTCAAGCGGCTCATATATCGCTTCGGAATCCGGACTGAAAAAGCAGATCATGCCCGGTGTTATGGTATGCTTATTGCCGTTGTCATCTGTAACTATACCGCTGCCGTCGGTACAATACATAAGCTGATAGCTATTGCGTTCGGATATATCAGCATAGCAGAGCTTTCTGTCACAGGTATCGCCCGCATTTGTAAGTGAAACCGGCAGTCCCTGCCGGACAAGACTCTTTATTGCCCTGCCCTTTCCGCCGCGATACTCACCCGGTGTTAAGCCATAGCGATCCTTAAAAAGCTTTGTGAAATAGCCTGCGCCTGAAATACCGACCTCAAGCGCGACCTCACGAACGGTCATATCGCTGCTTTGCAGCA
>CAMNAT010000227.1 GCA_946531785.1 uncultured Oscillospiraceae bacterium | reverse complement strand
TTAATAAGATGTCGTATGAAACCATAGTGTTCCGGCAACATAAAAAGTAGTAAATACAAAACTCAATGTTACGATTTCTGAACTCGTTTTGTGTTAGATTGGTACGATTTTGGCTTGAATTATGTATTATTTTTGCTATTATTATATTAATATTACGTATGATAAATGAAAGGCATAAGTAAATGAGAGCATATAGCATTCCATCATTATATAAGAATATTTCAAAAGATTTTGAGGTTTTTGCTGACGGGGCAAGAATAGGTGTTTATTCTTGCTTGGTTTCAGCATACCCATTAAATCAGACATGGCCGGGCTATCAGCGTCCGTTAGATCAGACAGAAAGAAGCTCGTTTGTCATAATAGGCAGCAGTGGCGAATTGGCTATCAGCATAAAGCCTGTCATTCCTTTTAAGGATGCAAAAATAAGACCTTCGGCAAAGAGTATCGCAAAAGAGATAAAAGACGGAGTTCTTGAGGTGATATTACCTGGACCGGGGCAATATTCTATAGAGTTTGGCAACAAGCATAATGTGTTGACGATATTTGTTAACCCCGAAAAAGATTTTGACAATACAGCTAATGAAATGTTATATTTTGGTCCGGGTATTCATTATCTGGAGGACAAGCTCAAATTAGAAAGCGGGCAGACTGTATTTATAGATGAAGGTGCGATAGTTTATGGAGGAATATTTGCACATAATAAGAATAATATCAGTGTTGTAGGCTACGGGATACTTGATTGCAGCCGGATGGAAAGAGCGAGTCTGGTTGCGTCTGCTTCGGCGGAGGAGATGAGCGTATCCGGAAATTCGGGAAACCCTATATTCTTTGCTAATTGCAGGAATATTCATATTGAGGGTGTCACCATAGTAGATGCAGCGGAATGGAGCGTCAGGCTTGACGGCTGCGAAAACGCAATCGTAGACAACATCAAGCTTATAGGGATGTGGAGATATAATTCTGATGGCTGTGATTTTTGTAATTGTACAAATGCCGTGATAAAAAACAGCTATCTAAGAAACTTTGATGACTGCATCGTTGTAAAGGGGCTGAATTACAACAATGAATTGCCTGTCGAAAATATAGTTGCTGAAAATTGTGTTATATGGTGTGATTGGGGAAAAGCGTTTGAGGTAGGCGCGGAAACCTGCGCTCCGTATATACGAAATGTCTGCTTCAAAGACAGCTACATTATCCATGGAACAAACATCATGCTTGATATTCTTCATGGAGACAGAGCAGAGATATCTGACATCAGGTTTGAGGGAATCGACATTGAATATACCGGTGAGGAGGATCAGCCGATGCTCCAGACAGAGCATGATCAGAAATACGAGAAAAGCAGCGAGGCGTTTGTTCCGCCGCTGTTGTTCATCACCTCAGAGCTCACAATGTGGTCAACGGATGATCATGTAGGAGATCTGAAAAACATCTATGTTAATGATATAAATATAAGAGCGGCGGACTTTGCAAGGCCTGCTGCCAAAATCCATAAGCCCGATAATAATTCTGTGATCGAAAATGTCATAATTAAGAGAATCAGATTAAACAACAGCGATTATCAGGTACAAACGGATTTTGAACCCTAAAATATTATATTTCAATGGGAGGTCATATTATAGTATGAAATACGAACTCGGAACAAATGAAGGAGAAGACTTCCTTGTGTCAGTGACAAAGTCTCACGCGCAGTCGCAGGAAAAGAGAACTCTGAAAAACTATCATACACATGAACACTATGAGATAATCAATATAAATTCAAATTCTAAAGTCACATTCTTTATATGCGGCAGAGAATATGAATGTAATTCCAATTCTGTTATGCTATCACCGCCGGGAGCACCGCACTATATAGTAAGATCATTTGCGGGTGTAAAACGCATTCTGATAAATTTCAGAGCAGAATATATTGATATCTTTAAGGAATTCTGTGGTATTGATATCGACAGTATATTCAAAAACAGTGCAGTCAGATTTTCGGATGAGAATATGGACATTCTGACTGATATTGCAGCTGAGATGACTAATGAATTCAAAAAAGATCGAAAAAGCCCGCGTTTACGCTTGCTTCTTGCACTTTTTTTGGATAGAATAAGCTGTCCCGACAGTATTATTGAGCCAAAAGGCGGATCGTCGCTCGGCCGAAGAATATATGAATATATACAGGCTAATTATTTTGAGGCGATAACGATCGAAATGTTGTGTGATGTATTTATGACAAACAGGAATAAAATATGCAAAAGCATAAAAGAAGAATCCGGAATGACATTTTCTGAACTTTTGCACGCGACCAGAATTAAACGTGCCTGTGAGCTTTTGAAAAATGAGAAGATGTCTATAGGCCGTATTTCGGAGAAAACAGGGTATTCCTCCTTAAGGTATTTTTCTGATGTTTTCAAGAAACACACAGGATTATCGCCAAGCGGATATAGAAAAAATGTTACAAGAGCAGATGATAAATAGTCAGCCGAGAAAGCTTGTCCATTTGAGTGGAAAGGTGCAGTGATCGGCCCCTCTAAATGTTTTCGTCGATAAATGACTGTTACGATTTCTGAATTGTTATTGTGTAAAACAGATACGATATTTGGTAGCATCGTATCTTTTTTTGTGCTATTATTACAGTGGGAAGCTTTAAAAGAGGTTTTAATAAATAATGAAAAGAGGGGATCGTATGAAAAGAATTATATCAGTGGTGCTTGCAGCCGCTTTACTAATGTCATTGTCATATCAGATACCGGTTAGTGCGGCAGGTACTTATATTTTAGATGAGCATTTCAATCCGTCGTCAGCCTCCGATTTGAATCCGAATTGGAGCTTTGACCGTCAGATAACAAATACATATACTCTGGAAGCATATACCCCAACAATAAACGCCAGTCATGAATTGGAATTGGATACGACTGACACCGATTACTCTATGGTCAGAGCTATATATGAGTTTCCGGAGGCGCTTAAGGGCGCGGCAAAGATAAGCTATAAGGTGAGACCGGGCAGTGGTATTTCAACACTGGTTTCCTTGAGTGATAATTCTAACTGGATAACCACCTTTTGGCGAGATAATTCGATTTCTATTTTAAAGTCGAGCGCGGCAGAGGTTCCATATGCCCTTGCTACCGGTTTAACGTATGAAAAATGGTATATGGTTGAGGTATATGTTGATTTCACCGGAAAAAAATTCAGGACCAAGGTAACAGGTAACGGAGGTTCATGGGAGAGTGCGTTGGCAGATATTTCATCGTCTTCGGTGTATAACAAAAAGCTGTATTTCAGATGTTGGGGAAACGGAGCGAAATCATGTATAGATGATATTAAGGTAGAGCAGCTCCCGCTGGGTATCGGTATAGAGTCAGGAAAGGTCGGAAACATATTTGATCAGAATGACAATGAAGAATTTTCTGTTAATGTCGATAATTCAGCAGCTGCCGAAACAAGCGGCAGGCTTGAATGGGAAATAACAAATGATTATACAAATGAGGTAAAAACCGGAGAGACCTCATTCACGGTACCGGCAAAAGGAAGCAAGAGCTTTAAATTATCACCGGATACAAAGAAGTTCGGTACTTATACAATGACTACGCATTTAAAGTATAACAACGGCGGCGTATGGGACGAGGATAATGAACCGAGAGTAATAAAGTATTCAAAGATCCTCGCGTCGAGCAACGGTGAGAGAAACAGCAATTTTGGATTTGCGATAGGAGCTTCGAATATTACTACTTCTCCGGCTACGGCGGCGCAGGCATTTAAGCTTATGGACAAGGCAGGTGCCAGTGGCATAAGAACGATAGCGTCATGGCAGTCCTGTGATGTTTCCGGCTCTGTGACAATCCCAAGTGCAGGAAACCAAAGCATTTTTTATGAAATGTCTACGAGAAACATGACAAATATCGTTACTCTTGCATATGGGCACAGATCGTTAGTAGCACAGGTAGACAGAAACGGAAACCCCAAAGAGCCGAGCGAATACAGACCTCCGAGATCTGACGAGGATGTGGCGAAATTCGCAAAATACTGCAGAGATATTGCGGAGCGGACAAAGGATTACACGCAGTATTATGAAATATGGAATGAGTGGGACGGAGCTTTTAATCCGGATCAGTTTACCCCGAAGTGGTATATCAAGATATTAAAGGCTGCATACACGGAAATCAAAGCTGTAAATCCCAATGCGATAGTGCTCTGTAATTCATTTGGAGATGATGCTTATTTTGAAAAAGCGCTCAAGCAATATACGGATGAGAAAGGCAATAAGCTTTATGACTGGTGTGACGGATTTGTAATGCATGGTTATATGGCTCAGAGCTATTTCCCAAGCTCGTATTGGCTGGATAAATATCAGGGGCGCCTGCAAATGATACGTGCATACGAGACACAAAACGGATACTCCACAAGAA
>CAMNAT010000226.1 GCA_946531785.1 uncultured Oscillospiraceae bacterium | reverse complement strand
AGGGCAAGACAGCACTTAAAAACCTGCTCAAAGCCGATAAGCCGTTATGTATCCTGCAGATCAATAAGCAGGAGCTTAAAAAGTTCCAGTCAGAGGCGAAAAGGTATGGCGTTTTGTTTACGGTTGTTACAGATAAGACAAGTGAATTCTGTGACATCATAGCAAAACAGGATGATGTGGTAAAGCTCAACTACATCATAGAAAAGCTGGGGCTCAACGCACCGGTAGTTGCAAATGAAAAAGCAGAAGATACAAAGGATGCCGAAAAGGGCGATACCAAGGACAAGGGAGACAAGGAACCCGAAAAGGATAAGCCGGCTGATAAAGAGCCGGAAAAAGCAAAGGATAAGGATAGCAGCTCAAAAAACTCCAGAACCCGCCGGAACGAGCCGGAGTCAGAGAGAAGATCGAGGGCTACAAAGCGCGGGGAGACGAGCCGGAAGCCGTCCATAAGAGGAAGGGTTGAAGCTGCTAAACGCAGGGCAACCGGGAAGAACAGCAACACACGACAGATAAAGCCAAGAGTAAAGGCTAAGGATAGAGGATAACAGCATGGAGCCGCCCGGTATTGTATATCAGGCGGCTTTTCCTAATAAAGAATCATTTTATGGAGGAATCAGAATTATGAGTATAAATAACAGAATAAAGAGAATTTTATCGGGCGTTATGGCGGCTGCAACAGCAATGAGCATAATGCCCTCATTTAACGCATTGGCGGCACAGTCGAATGAGTATGTCGATCCGGCAGATCGCTGGGTTGAGGCGAACGGTCGTGCGAACGAGTTTGATGTGAACGCTACAACAACATACGAGACAAGCTTCTGTCCCGTATGTGATATGGAAACAACACAGCTTACATACAGAGTACCGGAATACACAAAATCAGGCGAAACTGCTTTGAATCGCGGAGTTGCATGGTCAGACGGAACCTGTATTGATGGTGTGAGTAAGGGTAATGTCGATAGCGGCACTCCCGGCGTTGATGCCTTCTATACGGGATACCACTACACAAAGTCCGTTTGTCAGAATTGTGGTGTAATAAACGCTAATGACGGAACGGGCAGCTATGGCTTTGGCAAGAATGTTTATGGGCTTAACCCATGCGATCATAACTTCTTTCAGGACTTTGATAATACCACCTATACACCGTATAACAGCAAGTATCATACAACGGTGCTGAAGAAGGGTGAGTATTGTCAGTTCTGCAAGGGAACATTCGCAAGGGCAACAGAGAAGCAGGAGCTTCACGATTTCGATGAAACGGTCGATGCACAGCTCGGCAATCAGAGATTTCATATAACGGCAGCCTGTGACGACTGTGGATATATAAAGGACGAATATGTGGTTGCAAAGTCTGTTGTGGAGAGCTATTACGGCAAGGTTGACGGCAATGCACATAGCGTTGTAGTATCTGATTTATCAGAGGATGGTGTTAATACCTCGATCAGATACGGTACAGAAGCAAGCTCATGTAACAAGACATCTGCACCGTCATATACCGAGGAAGGATATTATCCGGTATATTATCAGATAACCTATTCATATAACGGTGAGAAAATGACAGAGAACGGAGTATCATATGTATGGCTGCTTGAAGATAAGAGCACAAGAGTAACAGCATCAGATGTTCATACGCACGATTACCGCTATATTGAAACGGTAAAGCCGACCTGTACAGAGCTTGGATATGAGCGCTGGCAGTGTAATGAGTGCGGTGCGCTTGAGAAAAAGAACTATGCTCCGGCGACCGGACATGATCATGATACTATCGTGATCAGGGAAGCGAGCTGTACACAGGGCGGATATGTTCTGCATATGTGTAAGAGCTGCGGTGACTATTACACCGAGAATACAGCTATGACAGGGCATGACTATGAAACAAAGGTAGTACCGGCAAGCTGTACAATGAACGGATATACTGAGCATATATGCAAGGACTGCGGGTATAAGTATATAACAGACTTAACTCCGCTTGCAAAGCATGAGTATCAGGTAAAGGTCACAGCACCGACCTGTACAACACGCGGCTTTACCACATATACCTGTGTGAACTGTGATGATGTATATATCTCGGACTATACAGAGCCGACAGGTCATGAATGGGATGAAGGTCATATCGTTACAAGCTCCACTTGTGATAGTGAGGGAGTGATGGAATATGACTGTAATCACTGTGATGAAAAGATGATAAAGGCTATATCTGCAACAGGCCACACACCGGGACCGGCTGCGACCTGCATCGAGCCGCAGATCTGTACAGAGTGCGGAGCAATATTAGAGCTTCCGACAGGACACGATTATGAAGCAAAGGTCACAGCTCCGACCTGCACATCATTCGGCTTTACCACATATGTATGCAAGCATGGTGACAGTGAGTATGTTGCGGACTATGTAGATAAGCTTGAGCATAACTACAAGTCTGTAATAACAGCACCGACCTGTACGGAGATGGGATATACGACATACACCTGCAAGGACTGCGGCGATACATACAAGTCCGACTATATGGATAAAACACCGCATCATTATGAGTCAAAGATCACAGCTCCGACTTGTACCGAAATGGGCTACACCACATATACATGCCATGATTGCGGCGACAGCTATGTAGCTGACTATACAGATGTACTTCCGCATAACTATCATAAGCAGACGATAGAGCCGACCTGTACATCTCAGGGATATACGATCTATACCTGCCCGGACTGCGGCAAGGAGTTTATCGGTGATGAAATGGAATCTATCGCGCATAATTATGTGGCGGTAGTTACAGCACCGACCTGTACCGAGTTTGGTTATACGACCTACACCTGCTCAGATTGCGGTGACAGCTATGTATCAGATTATACCGATAAGCTGCCGCATAACTATGTTGAGGATGTAACGAAACCGTCCTGTGAGGGGATGGGCTATACCACATACACATGTTCAGACTGCGGTGACAGCCATGTTGCAAGCTATACAGATGCGCTCGGACATGAGTATTCCGATTGGATAATTGACACACCCGCAACAATAGAGCATGACGGAAGTAAGCATATAGAATGTACACGCTGCGGCAATACGCTAAGATCTGCGGTCATTCCACAGCTTACTGATAAGGATAATTCGGATGAGGACGGAAGATCTGTGGTTGGTAAATACACTATCCTTATTACCGATAAGGACGGTAAGCCTGTATTCAATTCCGAGATCAGCATAGACACAAATGATAATATCACAATAAAGCTCCCGGATGGCAGATTGCTTTCAGCAGAGGACATAACGACAATAACCGTTATTGATGCCGACAATCACCCCGCAAAGGATGTGCGCATATATATTTCCGATACATCAGATAATGCTGCAACGGGAATGACCGATGAAAACGGTCAGCTCAGAGTACCGAACAGCACATCATCGACTACTGACAGCAACGGCACTGTTACAGATAATACGAACACTTATGTTGTGGTCGTAACAGATAAGAATGGTGAGCTTGTACCTGACTGTGATGTAACAGTGGGCGATAACTATTCTATTGATGTGAAGCTGCCGGAGGGTACAGCGTTCAATAAGGACAACCGAATAACCGTGACAGTCGTAACGGAAAAGGGCGAGCCTGTTAAAAAGCTACGTGTTCAGTTGATCGGCGATGGCGACTATATCGAGAACGGATATACGAATGTACGCGGACAGTTGACACTTCCTATGACAAACACTGATATAACGGACGATAAAGGCACAGCAGAGGTAGGCGAGATAGATGGGGATAAGATCTATGATTATATCGTTACCGTTTATGATGAAACCGGCGTGATACCCGATGCGCTCATTACGCTTATATCAAGTGACAAATCAACGCTTGTATGCCTGCCTGCGGATAAGGTGATCGACTATTATAACCGCATCACTGTAAAGGTCACAAAATCAGACGGAACACCCGTTGAGGACTGGAAGGTAACAGTATATAACAAGGACGGCAGCGGCATACGCACAGAGGTTACTGATGAGAACGGCATTGTTATAGTACCGCCGTTATCAGAAGCACCGATAGCAAAGCCGACAGCGACACCCGTTCCTGATGCAGAGGCTACACCTTTACCGGGAGTAGAAACGACACCGGAGCCGACGGCAGAGCCGACAACTGAGCCTGTTGCAACAGAAGATCCTACGGCAACAAGAGAGCCGGCAACAACACCTTCAGCAGAGCCGGAGGGCACAGAAAGACCGGAGGAAACATCTACACCTGCTGCAACACAGGAGCCGATAGAGATCCCGACCGAGCCGACACCGATACCTGATCTGGGCGAGGGCGCTGTTGTTCAGAATAAGAATTATACATATAGAGTATATGAATGGGATAATGATGGGCTTATCACAGAGTTCGGACTCATAAAATTACAGGATAACGGTGATCTTGTTATAGAACTGCC
>CAMNAT010000225.1 GCA_946531785.1 uncultured Oscillospiraceae bacterium | reverse complement strand
AATGCTACATCCGAAAAAAATATATCCGTAAGCACAAACTCTATAAAGATGAACGGTGCAGGACGGGAGATAGAGTTTATAGCCGGGATCGCCGGAAGAGTTAAGGTCAATTTTGCACATAACTCAACTACGGCAGAGGACCCGAGGACGCTTAGTATTATGCAGAACGGCGCTGTGGTCGGATCCGCAGCGGCCGAGCCGGGATCAGCAGGAACGGCAGAGGCTGATGTTGCGGTAGGCTCTGTAGTAATAACGGTCAGCGACTCTGTAAACATAACGGATATAGCATTTACGCCGTCCGCATCGGCGGAGGTGGTCGAGGTGACAGCTAACTGGAACGAGCCGGGCATTGTATCGTTTAATACGGATAATATCGTGTGCGGTACTGTTACATACAGCAAGGCACAGTTCTGTCCGCGTATCGCAGGCATACTCGCCGGTCTGCCGATGACAAGGTCGGCAACATATTACAGCATACCCGAAGCGGACAGCATAACCGAATCGGAGGATCCGGAAGCTGATGTCGCAGGCGGCCATCTCATCCTCATAAACGATGGTGAGAATATCAAGATAGCAAGCGAAACGAATTCATACCATTCACTTGCAACAGGCGATACGGAGGATATGAAATCCATAAAGACGATAGAGTCTATGGACCTCATAAGGGACGACATCCGTACAACCTTCGAGAACGAATACATCGGCATAAACAACAGCTATGACAACAAGGCGATATTTGTCGGTGCGGTGCGTCAGTATTTCTCGGAGCTTGTGAAGGAGGGCGTGCTCTATGACGAGTATAACAATACTGCCGATATAGATATCGAGGCGCAGCGGTCATATCTTGCAACGAAATATGATGTGTCGAAGATGTCGGATGCGGAGATACTTACCGCCAACACCGGCAAGAATGTGTTCATCTCGGCAGATATACAGCTCTGTGATGCGATAGAGAACCTGACGTTCGGTGTGCTGATGTCGTGAGGAGGGATGATGTAAATGTCTAAATCGAACAGAACAAAGCCGTCTGCCGGGAAGCTGATCTCCGGCACACACGGAATCATATGGATAAACGGATCAAAGTGTTACGAGGTATCGAAGTTCGAGGCGAAACTCTCCGCAGACCGTGAAGAGATACAGTTTGCCGGGGATATGATAAAGGACAGCAAGCTGATGTCGCTGTCCGGTGAGTGGTCTGCCACTATACGGAAGATATACTCGTATGCAAAAACCATAGCCGAGAAGTTCATAAGCGGTGAGGATGTGCGGATCACGCTCATAGGACAGCTCAAGGATCCCGATAACGGCGGTACTGAAAAGATACAGCTTTCAAACTGCTGGTTCGATGAGGTAACGCTCCAGTCGTTTGAGGGCGGAAGCATCTGCGAGGACGAGCTGTCGGGCGGATTTACGGAGATATCATATCTCAACAGCATAACTGACCCGTGCGATTGATGAAAGGAGCAAAAAATGAATAAGGATACAAAAATAACACTTGACGCACTGCTTGCAAGGAAGGAGCAGTCAAAGGAGGACAAGAACAGGAAGAACCGCCGCGAGCTGTATATACCGTCGCTTGACGGCACAATTACTATCAAGCCGCCGACACGCGCCACGATCAGTGAGGCGAAGGACGCGGATAATGATGCGCTTGCGGACAGGTATCTTGTTTACGAATGTATTGTTGAGCCTGACCTCAAGGACAAGCGTCTGCAGGAGGCATACGGCTGTGCGGAGCCGGACGAGATAGTCGACAGGATATTCGAGCTCGGCGAGGTCAGCAAGATAGCACTGGAGTGCATGGATATGGCGGGGTTCAATAACAGTGTTGAAGCGGTAAAAAACTGATAAAGCGGGATGCGGATCTGTATCTTATCCATCACTATGTCCAGCGCGGCTTTGACTGGGACAGGATAGTATCCGCATCCTTTAGCACGAAAATGTTTCTGATGGCAAGTATGGAGCTTGCGGCAGAGGAGGAGAATGAGAAGTACAATCGAATTGTAGGTAAGGGTAAGAGAAGGTAGGTGGCAGCATGGCGCGGAATATCGGTGCAACTTTAAGTTTAAAGGATAATAATTTTTTCGCAACAGTAAAGTCCGCGACATCCGCTACCGGCAGCCTCAAATCCGCTCTTACCGGAGCGACAAGCACGCTCAAATCACACGGCGCACAGGCAAGCAGTACGGGAGCGTCTCTGAAATCGCTGGCTAAGAGCGCATTGGGGCTTGTCGCCGCATATATGTCCTTCAACACCATCAAGGATTTTCTGACCGACTGCATAAGCGCGGCAAATGAACAGGCAGCCGCTGAGAAACGGCTGCAGACCACAATGTCGAATGTGACCGGCACTACACAGGCGCAGATAGACGCAATAAAGCAGTATGCGGCAGAGCTTCAGAAAACCACAACTGTCGGTGATGAAGCAGCCATTACCGGCGCATCACAGCTTGCAACGTTTCAGCTGCAGGGTGATACGATAAAAACGCTCATGCCTGCACTGGAGGATCTGGCTGTAGCGCAGTACGGTGTATCCGTATCGGGTGATCAGATGCAGAGTATGGCAAACCTTATGGGCAAGGTAATGTCGGGGAATGTATCTGCATTATCACGATACGGTGTCGTCATGAACGATACGCAGAAAAAGATACTGCAGACGGGAACAGAGTCCGAGAAAGCAGCGATGCTTGTTGAGGTTCTCGGTCAGAACTTCGGCGGGCTTGCCGAGGCAATGGCGAACACCCCGGAAGGACGGATACAGCAGCTTAAAAACGCATGGGGTGATATGCAGGAGGTAATAGGAACAAAGCTGTATCCGATACTCACACAGTTCCTTACATATGTCACGAGCAAGCTGCCTGCGATCCAAGGCGCAATAGAAACAGTCGTTAATGCCGTAATGCCTATTGTGCAGGGGCTGTTCAGTCAGGTCACTTCATATATTGAGGCCATGCTGCCGATCGTCAGAGATGTATTTGAAGGATACATTATCCCGGTTGCATCGCGGGTGGTCGGCGCGATACAGACCGCTTTTTCTGTTTTGACGCCTATCGTTAAAACGGTGTTCAGCGGATACATCATGCCCATCGTGCGCGATGTAGGCAGCCTCGTTATCAGTGTGTTTGACAGCGTACAGGGTGCGATTGAAAAGAACAAGAATAACTTTTCAAAAATCGGTGACCTTATCAGCAGTATAGGCAATCTGTTCATGCAGGTCTGGCTGACGATCAAGCCCGCTCTTTCCTGGGTGATAGATAATATTATCCCGGCAATAGTGACAGCGATCGGTTTCCTTATACCAGTAATTACAACGGCCATTGATGTTGTAGCAGGAGCGGTAAGTGTTGTCCGCACAGTCCTGACAGCGATATTTAATGCGGTAAGCGCGGTTCTGTCACCTATCATCAACGCATTCTCCGCGGCATGGGAGCTGATAAAAACTGTATGGGGCTATGTGGCTCCGTATTTCCAGATGGTATGGAACAGCATCGCTGCCGTATTTGGTGTGGTCAAGGCAGTTATAGGCGGCGCGTTTACGGTGGCATGGACGGTAATAAAGGCCGTATGGGATACGGTCATAGGATATTTCCAAGCTATATGGAACACTATAGCGGGGATATTCGGGGTTGTTAAATCTGTGCTTACAGGTGATTGGCAGGGCGCATGGGACGGCATACGCGGCATGGTAGATACATGGGCAGGATATTTCAGCGGTATATGGGAGAGCATTAAGAGCATATTCGGATCTGTCGGCGCATGGTTCGGCGGGGTCTTTACCGCTGCTGTTACAGCGATAAAGACAGCGTTCTCGACTGTGGTCGGGTTCTTCCAGGGCATATGGAACAGTATAAGCTCGATGTTTACCAAGATCGGCACGACTATTGCAAACGGCATATCCGGTGCGTTCAAGTCGGTCATAAACGCTGTAATTAACTTTGCCGGCGGACTGATAAACGGATTCATACGCTCAATAAACTGGGCGATAGATGTAATCAACAAGATACCGGGCGTCAGTATATCAAAGCTGCAGGAGGTGTCGCTGCCGCAGCTTGCACTTGGCGGAACAGCCATATCCTCCGGAGCCGCGCTCGTTGGCGAGAACGGACCGGAGATAATAGATATGCCCAAAGGTGCAAGCGTTATTCCGCTTGACAAGGCAAGACGCGATGGTGATACATACGAGAATACAACAAAGAATTATTACATTACATTGAATATTAATGCCGTGAACAAAACGACAGATGAGATAGTAAACGAGCTTGTGCCGAAACTGAAGCTGGCACTGAGTAACATTTGACGGAGGGCGGTTATGGATATATATTTAAGCGTAAATAACCGCGCGGAGGTGTTCATGCTTCCGGTCATCCCATCGTCGTTTACCATATCGAAACCGCAGACAACAAATACATTTGAAACAGTATC
>CAMNAT010000224.1 GCA_946531785.1 uncultured Oscillospiraceae bacterium | reverse complement strand
AGCAGTTTTTTGTCATGCAAACCGTTGCGTACAGTATCCATATGTATATGAAAAAATGCTTGCTTCTCGGTTTGTTTTCAAGATGAAAGTCTGTCCCGTGCAGCATGTCCATTGTTAAATACTCCTTTAGTTCTCCTTATTATGGTTAAGTCTTTCGCCTACGGCACCGCCGGGGTGGACTAGCGCGAACTGCTCGTTTTTATAATCAGTCTCTTCTATCAAAGCAGCCTGCAGCGCGTGGAATATCACCGCGAATACCGTTGATGATGTCGTTCCCTGGCAGTTATATTTATCGGTTTCGCGGTTAATGTGCATTTTGAGCACCGCATCCGCGGCAACGGCGAGAGGTGAAGCTGTGTTTTCTGTAACAGATATGATATGAACACCCTTTGCTTTGCAGATATCAAGTATGGGAAGCAGCTCCTTTGTTTTGCCTCCGCGCGAGGCAAAGAGCATAACATCACCCTTTTCAAGATATCCCGTCGCACCGTGAACAGCCTCGGCGGGGGAGATGAACCGTGCCGGACGGTCGATGCAGCACATAAGATGCGCAAAATGCCGGCACATGATGCCGCTGTGACCGCAGCCGGAGGCGGCGATCTTCGGCGCGTTCTTCAAAAGCTCGACCGCCTTTGAAAATTCATCCTCATCGAACTGCGCAAGCAATTCATTTATACATTCACTTTCGATCTTAAACGCATTCCGTGCGTATTCCAATGATCCCTTTTTCATAATATAAATATCCTCAATGAAGCTCATCCCAGGCCTTGCGGAGATTATAGAGCATTTCCTCTACCATCTCATACGGCTTGTCTGATTTCATTATGCCGCTTGTCGTTCCGGTAGCCTGCGCGCCGAGCTTTATCGTGTTATATACATCCTGTCCGTTGGAGATGCCCGCACCCTGTAAGACCATGATCTCAGGGTTTATCTCATGAACGCGCCTTATGGTTTCGGTCACATAATTCGCATCGCTTGTCTGTCCGGTGCCGATAAGCTCAGTAGGCTCTGCGACCAACAGATTCGGTGACATTTTTGCGATAGCGCAAAGCTCCTCTACGGTATCGGCGCAAACAATAGTTGCAAGTCCTACCTCGTCAGCGCGCTTTATCGTCTTTTCAACAACATCAAGCGTGAGCTTTTTCTCGGCATGATTGAGCATAACGCCCTTTGCGCCTGCGGCCTTTACGGCCTCGGGAAGAACGGAGCCAAGTCCTCTGCCGGGTGTCAGATAGTCCATATGCTGCGCAAATACAAGGATGCGTTCTGTGTTGTTCGCAAGCAGAGATATGTCCGTGTACTGCGGTGTAACAATGACATCAAGGTCATATTTCATTGCCGTCCTGTCTATGACCTTCGCCAGCTTCAGCATAGCGTCGCCGTAAAGGAACGCTTTCGGCCCGATCTCAAAGAACGGGGGCTTTATTTTGAAATCCTTAAACATAAACAAAATCCTTTCGATTGCTTTTGAAACAATTATACTATACTTTCGATTATTTGTCAATAGTTTATTTTTCTCTTGACAAATGAAAATAACTGTGTTATACTGATTATACAAAACCGAAAGGAATCATAAAAAATGAAATATCTTATTGACAGTGCCGATATAAAGGCGATAGAACATATATCGGAGTTTTATCCGATAGCAGGCGTGACGACAAATCCAAGCCTTGTGGCGAAGGAAAAAACGGAGTTTCTTCCTCTTATAAAAAGGATACGCGAGATCATAGGCGAGGATGCCGATCTGCATATCCAGGCTACGGCAAAGACCGCGGAGGGTATTGTAAATGACGCAAGACTCTTAAAGAATGCGGTGGGCGGAAGCTTTTTTGTAAAGATACCTATTAATGAGGAAGGCTTAAAGGCTGCATCGATCCTTAAAACGGAAGGCATCGGCGTTACCATGACGGCGATTTTCACCTCGCAGCAGGCGCTTATCGCGGCGCGCGCGGGTGCGGATTTTGTGGCGCCCTATGTGAACAGGCTCGATAACATAAATGCAGACGGAGTCGGAACGGTAGCCGAGATAGTGAGTCTGTTTGAGATGTATGATATAGACTGCAAGGTTCTGGCGGCAAGCTTCAAGAATGTCAAGCAGATCGCGGATGTTGCGCTTTCGGGCGCGCAGACGGCAACAATAGCGCCGGAGCTGTTTAAGCTGGCGATTACTCATCCTATGACCGATAACGCCATAGACGGATTCGATCGCGATTGGCGGTCAGTCTACGGCGACAATGACATAGGCTCTCTCCTCTTTTAATCAGCGGCACCTTGCGGGCATACGCCTGCAGGGTGTTTGCTTTTATTTCGCTTATGTTGTGATATATAGCGGTAGAACAGATATGGATCGGGATATGAGGTTTTAATATGAAAATAGGAATAGAATTCAATATGTACAACAGCGGCTACTGCCGATACGGTGATGAGAAATACAGAAAGCTGAAGGAACATGGCTTTTCTTGTATTGATTTCAATATGGCAAATACCAATACGGAGATCTATACATCTCCCGCAGCGGATGAGCTTTTGCTTCGTGAAAAAATGCTGGCGGATGCTGCCGGTGTCGAGATACACCAGGCACACGGCCCGTGGCGGTCTCCTCCACGGGACGGAACAGCTGAGGATCTGGCAGAGCGCATGGATAAGATGAAAAGATCGATCCGCGCAGCATCGCTGCTCGGCTGTAAAAACTGGGTGATCCATCCGTTGATGCCGTTGGGCGCTGATGATATGGACACAGGCAATGAAAAGGGAACATGGGAAATAAACCTTCGCTTTATGAGGGAGCTGCTCATAACTGCAAAGGAATACGGCGTTACGATCTGTCTTGAAAATATGCCTATGGCGAGGTTTTCGATGGCAAAGCCGGCAGCGATCCTGAGCTTTGTCGAGGAAATAGGGGATGAGAATTTTAAGATATGCCTTGATACCGGGCATGCGGCATTGTTTGATGATGTAGCCTTATCTGATGAGGTAAGGCGTCTTGGCGACAGGATAAAGGTCTTGCATGTCCATGACAACAAATGCGGCAAGGATCTGCACCTGATGCCTTATTTTGGCACGATAGATTGGAAAGCGTTTGCCCGGGCTCTTAGGGATATCGGCTTTGACGGCGTATTCTCTCTTGAAACTTCGGCGCCTGCCAAGCTGCCGGAGCCTCTTTTTGAAAAATGCAGTATCATGCTTTATGATATCGCCAATGAGATCATAAACGATAAGCTGGCTACTAAAAATCAGATCTCGCACTTGGAGGCTTGATCTGCTCTCCGGCAAAAAATGTCGTCCAAATCGGAAAGATCATCATATTTAAAACGGAACATAAGTGTGATAAAATGAGAAAAAAAGATCGGAGGCTACAAAATGAAAAAACTGTTACCGATAATACTTTCAGCTTCAATTCTTTCAGCTTCATTTCACTGCAGCTTCACATATGTGAGCGCTGCGGAGACCGATGGCGGCAGCGGGATCAAAAATATTATTTATCTCATCCCTGACGGAGGCGGCTATGGGCTTTACGATTTTGCAAATATGGTAAAGGTCGCGGGCGGATTTAATACGGAAAAGTTCCCGAACAAGACCCCTACCGATACGGAGCCGATGAGTATGCGTTCGCAGCTTGCCGGAAGTATGACGACCAGATCCGCATCAAGCGCAGTCACAGACTCCGCGGCGGCAGGAACGGCAATGTCTACAGGCTATAAAACCATCAACGGCTTTGTCGGTATTGACAAAAACGGTGTACCGAAGGCAAATCTTGTTGAGGCGGCAGAATCTGTGGGCAAGGCAACGGGGATCATTTCGACATATCATTGGTCGCACGCAACGCCGGCCGCATTCACGGCTCATGCAATAGACAGAGGCGATGATTATAACATTTATCAGCAGATAGAAAATAAAGGTCTTGAGGTCGTTCTCGGTGTGGGCTACGGTATGGTATCGCAATACGGCGCAACCATACAAAATGCCATAGACCGCGGATATACCATTGTTGAGACCAAAGAGGATCTTTTAAATGTCAGCCCCGGCGACAGGATCTGGGGAAATGTTGCAGACAAAACCTATCCGTATGATGTAGAGCTGGAGGAAACACAGCCGACCCTGGCGGAAATGACAGCCGGGGCGATCCAAGCCCTTTCGGGCGATCCCGACGGCTTCTTCCTCATGGTCGAGGGCGGCAAGGTCGATACAGGCGGACACAGCAACGATGCCCGTACATCAACAAGCGAATATCTCGCTTTTGACGCGGCATTTAAAGCTGCGCTGGACTTTGCAAAAGACCGCACAGATACAGTTGTGATCTGCGGCCCCGACCACGATACGGGCGGACTTACTATACCCGATGATGCTGAGGCTGCAGTTTCAGATGTAATGGAAGGGATAAAGCCGGACGGGCTTTCATGGACATCGTTCAGTCACACCGGTCAGAATGTG
>CAMNAT010000223.1 GCA_946531785.1 uncultured Oscillospiraceae bacterium | reverse complement strand
GTATATGAGCGCGGCACAACTGCAGAGACCGCATGGAGCGAGGCGGATGTTAACGACTGGACACATACCGGCGACCTTCATTACAGCGGAACCGATGCGGCAAACGGCAGGATATTCTATAACCCGACAAAGCCCGGCTCGGCATACAGCGCGAAGAAGACATTTACGCTGGATCCTAATGACGAGCTTGTGACATATGATGTTGACTGGTATTTCGGCAATGCGGTAAACAGAGATTCAAATGCGGAGTATATCCAGTTCGGCGACAAGCTCAGACTTGAGTGGACAAAGGATTACAAGCTCTATGTGAGTGTTGACGGCGGCGAGAGCTATATTACCGGTGCAATATTCACCGGCTCGAACACGGCGTTTACAAAGCATATCCAGGTGACCTTCGATCCGGCAATGACGAGCATAAAGTCACTCAGATTTGACGGTGAAGAGATAACGGCAGTCAAGGACTACTGGTTCGGCGGCAAGTCGGCTGTAGACAGCGTCACCTTCGGCTTCAAGCGCGGCGGCGCGACAGATGACTGGGAGTACCCGACGGGTCTTGACAGCATCCGTGTGGTAGAGTTCACCGGCAAGGATGCGCCTGTGCGTGTAACGCCGCAGCCGACGTCAACACCGCAGCCGACAGCAACATCGCAGCCGACAGCAACACCGACTCCGACTCCGACGCCCGACCCGAACCAGGTAGCGGCAAACAGCTTTGACGGAGCGGCGGGCACGATAATATCCATAGGTACGGCAGATACTCCGCCGTATACCGGCATAGACGGCATGACGCTGTATATCGGAGCAAGACCGACCGGCGCTGATGCAACAACAAATCTTGCGGTAGAGGCAGGCGGAAGATCCGGCAATGCGCTCGCATTGAACTCAGGTAAGTTTGCAAGCTCGAACAGAGCTCCGCGCTTTGCGATAAACACACCGGAGGTATCCGGAGACTATACATTATATGCGGAATTCTACGCAAAGCCTGTAGAGGGCACTGTTGATCCAAAGGATCCGGGACTGTACTACGGCGACAGCACGGGCACACAGGCTACAAATAAACTTGATATGCCGGTGGGCGAGTGGAGCAAGGTATCGGTAATCATCACAAGCACAGGCGGAACGATCGCAAGGATCATATCTGTAAATGACACACCGATAAAGACCGACTCGACCGCGACCTTCCCGGTATTCTGGGGCACAGCAAGCACAAACTATTCAAAGGTATATATCGATGACTTTAAGGTAACAAAAGAAACCGGCAGCACGCCGGTAGTCGAGCCGACAGAGGGACCGTCAGAAACACAGGAGCCGACATCGGGTACATTCGTGATAGAGCCTGCTGCAAAGGCGGCAGTAAATGTTGTCGATGACGAGCTCAGGATCAGCGAAAAGACGGCCGGCGCGGTATACAGATTCGATGTAAGCGGTTATAAGGACATCGAATCGGCGAAGCTTGTTTTAAGAGTTGCACCGAGATCATACAAGGAAGCTGACAGCAGATGGGAGAACACGGAGATATGGACATATAAGGTGAACTCAGACTGGAACGGCAAGGAGAATACTATCACAGGCGACGACTGGAACAAGCTGTCTAAGGGTGATCCGATAAATAAGCAGTATTCGGCAAAGGATACGGCAACGCCGGCAGATGGAGTTCCGCCGTATCAGACGCTTGAGGCTATAGATGTTTTAAGCCAGATAGGCGAAAACGGCATTGCGGTATTCGCGTTCAAGACCAGCACTGCGCGTGAGCATGCCATAGACGCGGTACTTGAGATAGTGGGAACGGTGAATGATGAACCGCCTGCAGCGGACGGCGTAACGGCAGAGGCATTTGAGGTGACGAATGGTACCGCAGCGGCGACTGTTGAGAACAACACGGATGAGACTGTTACGATACAGCTCTTTGCGGCGGTATATAATGCCGACGGTACTCTTGCATCGGTGAAGCTCGTTACAAAGGAGATCGAAGCGGGCGCATCAGACAGCTTAGAGGTAACAAATGATGCAGAGGGAATGCTCAAAGCATTCCTGTGGAAGGATCAGGAGCCGATAGCTGACGCAAAATAATAGTATAAGCATTAAGGGTGCCGCATTGCGGCACCCTTATGCGTAAGGGAGGTAAATAATTTGTTAAAGAAATTTGTATCGACAATGCTCGCGGCAGCGATGCTCGCGCCGTCTGCGGCATTCGCGTCGTTTAACGATGTGAACGAGTATTCGGCGGAGTACCGGATGCTCTCCGAGCTTGAAGTCCTCGGCATAGCTGAAGGCGACGAAAACGGCAGCTTTGCCCCGTATGACAGCGTAACGCGCGCGGAATTCACAAAGCTGCTCGTTACGGCACTCGGCGAGGAGCAGGCGGCATATAGCCTCACCGCAACGCATTTTGAGGACTGCAAGGGTCATTGGGCGGCAGGATATATAGAAGCAGGCGCAGCGGACGGATTTATAGACGGCTATGACGACACACACTTTGCGCCGGACGATAATGTGACATATGCTCAGGCGGTAAAGATGCTTGTTGCGGCGGTAGGGTACACAACATATGCCGAGAACAGCGGCGGCTGGCAGGCGGGGTATCTCAGATACGGCAGCTCAACAGGGATCACAAGGGGCGTAACGGGTGTGAATAACGATACGGAAATAAACCGCCTGACGGCGGCACAGCTTTTGTATAATGCGCTCGATGTGCCTTTAGCCACGATAGAATTCAGCGGAACAAGACCGCAGTCGATCATAAATGACGGAAAATCAGGCAGAGAATACAAAACACTGCTCACTGAGCGCCATGATGCCTACCGCGTCAAGGGCAGGATCACAGACACCTCGCGCTCGTCGGGGCTCAGGAAGGGCTATGTAAATTATCAGGTAGAGGTATCGGATAACTTTGACGGTGAAGCATACAGCAAAAACAATGCCGACACATTCCGGATCTATGTCGGCGATACGGATATGACGAAGTTCCTTTTCATCTACACCGAAGCGCTTGTAAAAAAGGTCGATGACGGGGAGTACACGATGCTTTCCATAAAGGCTAAGTAAGATTTTCCTACTGATAAACTATGATTTTATAAAAAACACTTGCTTTTCACAGAAAAGTATGGTACAATCGAAATCAATGAAGTAAGCCGGACGGTCGCGCGCCAAGGCGTGAGGAAAGTCCGGGCTCCACAGGGCAGGATGCCTGCTAACGGCAGGCGTGCGCGAGCATAGGGAGAGTGCAACAGAGAAAGACTACCTTCACAATTATGCGGGGGCAAAGGTGGAAATGTGCGGTAAGAGCGCACAGCGCCCCATGGTAACATGGGGGGCGTGTAAACCCCATCCGGAGCAACTTTGGGAATGTTAAGGCTGCCCGCCGTTTTCCCTCAAAAGGCTAGAGCCGTCCGGCGACGGGCGGACCAGATAGATGATCGTCCACGACAGAACCCGGCTTACAGGCTTGCTTCATAGCTTTGATCTTAAAAAGCGGTTATAAAAACCGCTTTTTGCATATAGAGGTGAATAATATGTATATCAATGAGATCTTTTCTTCAAAAAAACCGGTGCTGTCCCTTGAGGTGTTCCCGCCAAAGCAGGCGGAGAACTTCGGCAGGGTAAAGGACACCGTAACTAAGATATCGGAGATACCCGTCGATTATATGAGCGTGACCTACGGCGCGGGCGGCTCCACATCAAAGCTCACGCCGGAGCTGTGTCAGTATATGCAGGATGATCTCGGCGTTACGGCGCTGGCGCATCTCACCTGCGTGTCGCTCACAAGATCGGAGATCCGCGCGATGCTCTCCGATCTCAAGGCACGCGGGATAAAGAATATCCTCGCGCTGCGCGGAGATATACCTTCCGGGGCTGAATTCCCGCTGCCGGACGGCTACAGATACGCCTCCGAGCTTACGGCGGATATAAAGGACTTCGGCGGCTTTTCCGTCGGCGGCGCGTGCTATCCGGAATGCCATCCCGACAGCGCGGATATAGACAAGGACACCGATAATCTGAAGCGCAAGGTGGACGCGGGCGCGGATTTTCTTGTGACGCAGATGTTTTTTGACAACAACGCGTTCTATTCCTTCCGCGACCTGTGCGCAAAGAAGGGGATAAATGTGCCGATAACCGCGGGGCTCATGCCGCTCACGAACGCGAAGCAGATAGAGCGCATGTGCGTGCTCTCCGGCGGCGCGTCGATGCCGGCGGCATTCACGAGGATCATATCGAAATATATAGACAACCCCGTCGCGCTGCGTCAGGCGGGCATAGCGTATGTGATAAACCAGATCATGGAGCTTGCATCCCAGGATATAGACGGGATACATATCTACACCATGAATAACCCCGACACGGCAAACAGCATAGTTTCCGCCGTGAACGGCTTGTTTGAGTAATAAAAATTTCAGTTTATCGGGGAGATGAGGTTGTTCCAAGGGGGAATTGCATTCCCCCTT
>CAMNAT010000222.1 GCA_946531785.1 uncultured Oscillospiraceae bacterium | reverse complement strand
ACGTGACCTTTTGGGAATGACCAGTACCCCGACTTGATATGCCTTATGAGAAGTATCTCGGTATTTCCGTGAAATTTCCTGTACACGACAGCGCCGCATGACTTTTCGTAATTCATCGGCTCATCCTTTCATAATTATGGGAGCCGGAAGGTCCTCCGGCATACATTGGATATATTATAGCACATTTTCTCTGATTTGTCACCATATTTTTTGAAAAAAATACTGATTGGCATATATAGGCAGGCTGCGGGCGGCGATCCCTGCAAGCCGCCGGAAAATATCGGTTTTATTGTGCAAGTGAATTGACACGGACGGATAAATGTATTATAATAGTAACAGTCAGGAAATGCCGCGGCGGATGCGCAGATATCCCGCCGGCGGAAAATCACCCGAAAGGACTGATGTACCATGTCCGAGCACTACAACGAGCGGAACGCAAGGCAGAAATACCAAAAGGTAAAAAGCCCTACCACCGTCGAAGACCAGATAGAGAAGCTGCGCAGCAGAGGCTGCATCATAGAGGACTACGACCACGCGGTCTGTGCGCTGTCCAACATAAACTACTACCGCCTTGCGCACTATTTCGCCATATTCCTCGAAACAAAGAGCCGTTACCGCGAAGGCACCAGCTTTGAAGCGGTGATGCACATTTACGACTTTGACAGGATGATGCGCTCGCTGCTTCTTACAACGCTGGAGGAAGTCGAGATAACCATGCGTGCGAACATCTCCAACTACCACGCGCTGAAGTACGGCGCTCTCGGGTATCTGAACGAATCGAGCTTTGATCCGCATCATAACCACAAGGCGTTTCTCAAAAAGATAGACCGCATGATCGAGAACAACACCGGCGAGCAGCTCGTTACCCACCACATGAAGAAGTACGGCGGCGCTTTCCCGCTGTGGGTAATAATGGAACTGTTCAGTTTCGGCAATCTCAACACCTTTTTCGGTGACATGAAGACCGAGGACAAGCGAGCTGTCGCGGACACGGCATTCGGCTTGCCGTACCGCTGTGTGGAGAACTGGATGCAGTGCCTGTCGGAGCTGCGCAACCGCTGTGCTCATTTCAACCGGATCTACGCGAACCCGTTCTCCATGGTGCCAAAAGCTATCCCCGGAATGGAGCGAACCATGTCGGATACTCTGTTCGATTACATACTTATATTAAAGCAGCTTTTCCCGCGCAACGAGATATGGAACAACACATTTGCCGCGAAGCTGACGCTGCTGATAGCCGAGTACAGCGAGGTCATTGACCTGTCGTATATAGGATTTCCCGAAAACTGGCAGGATTTGCTGATCGACAAGGAAGAGCGCCCGGAATGAGTGATGCGAAATTTAAGTTTCCCCAAAATCAATTACAGAAAACCGGACGAAAGCCGATAAATAAAGGGATAGAAGCAAATAAAAAATTGAAAATTGCAAAAAAATAGTGCAATATCATCTCCAATATGGTATAATGATAATAACGACAAAACCATGTACCAAAGGAGAGAATTGCACCATGGTCAATTATAACACAACAAACAGCAATCTGACAAGAGAAATTTGCAATTTTTCAAAGAAAATTTCAAAAGGACTAAAAAGACCGATATTGAAATTTGTAAGCGATATGGTATATGGCATTCTTGCATCAGGCAGCTCGCTGATAACAGAGATAGCGAGAAATCTGAATGAAAACATACCGTTGATAAAAACGGTAAATCGCTTATGCCGTAATCTTCAGGATTTCAGCGATGAAGAAAAGAGTATAGTTGAAGAAAACTATCTGAGTTCGATAAAATCAAGCTATGATGACAAAAGTGTGATAGTAATAGACGGCTCGGATATCACAAAGCCTGCAAGTAAAAAGCTTGAAGCTCTCTGCAAGGTTCGCGACGGCAGCACAGGTGAGATCGGAATAGGTTATCACACCATAGGTGCAGCTGTTTTATCAAAGGAAAAGAAACTGCCGTTCGGCGTTTACAGCAGAGTATATTCGAGCGAAGAAGCCGACTTTGTGAGCGAAGATCAGGAAATGATCAACTACTTCAAGTTCCTTTCCGGACATTTCAAGAAGAGTAATATCCGCACAATGGACAGAGGTTTTGACAATAATCGCTATTATGAGTATTTCATCAAGAACAAAGAGAATTTCATAATCAGAGCCAAGAAAAACCGTAATGTTATCTACAATGGAAAGACGCAGAATATCCTTGATGTCGCCAATATGTTCAAGGGAAAATATGCCCTGAAATTCAAGAATAAAGATGGCAAAAAGATCGATGTTAAGATCAGTATTATTCCGATAGAACTTTGCGAATTCAAAGGAACTCCATTAAATCTTGTGGTTGTCCACGGCTTTGGAGAACTGCCCATGATGCTGATAACAAGCCTTTCTTCCGATGACAAAAACATTTGTGTAAATGTCTGCAAAGTCTATCTTATGCGCTGGAGAATAGAGGAATATTTCAAATTTAAGAAGCAGTCCTTTGATTACGAAAACCTCCGCGTAAGATCTTTGCAGTCGATCAGGACACTTGATTTCCTGCTGACAATGGCGATCGGATATGTTTCAAAATTGTCAGATAAAGATGATGCCGTTATTCTTCGATTTGAGATCATCTCGGTTTCCAAGAGACTTTTCGATGTTGCCGACTTCCTATATTACGCAGTTGCTGACGGCATTTTCGAGGTGCTTAAGTTTGTAAAGCGCAGTATTTCTTCATTTCTTGTCCCACCTCCCAATGACGGTCAGCTTCGTTTTGCTCCTTGGGCGGCTTGAATTTCTGGGGAAACTTAAAATGCGAAATTTAAGTTTCCCCAAAATCAATTACAGAAAACCGGAGGAAAGCCGATAAATAAAGGGATAGAAGCAAATAAAAAAATGAAAATTGCAAAAAAACAGTGCAATATCATCTCCAATATGGTATAATGATAATAACGACAAAACCATGTACCAAAGGAGAGAATTGCACCA
This sequence comes from uncultured Oscillospiraceae bacterium, assembly GCA_946531785.1. Taxonomy (GTDB): domain Bacteria; phylum Bacillota; class Clostridia; order UBA1381; family UBA1381; genus Ornithomonoglobus. The sequence goes on along the minus strand of CAMNAT010000222.1, from coordinate 1,501 downwards.
TGGTCAATTATAACACAACAAACAGCAATCTGACAAGAGAAATTTGCAATTTTTCAAAGAAAATTTCAAAAGGACTAAAAAGACCGATATTGAAATTTGTAAGCGATATGGTATATGGCATTCTTGCATCAGGCAGCTCGCTGATAACAGAGATAGCGAGAAATCTGAATGAAAACATACCGTTGATAAAAACGGTAAATCGCTTATGCCGTAATCTTCAGGATTTCAGCGATGAAGAAAAGAGTATAGTTGAAGAAAACTATCTGAGTTCGATAAAATCAAGCTATGATGACAAAAGTGTGATAGTAATAGACGGCTCGGATATCACAAAGCCTGCAAGTAAAAAGCTTGAAGCTCTCTGCAAGGTTCGCGACGGCAGCACAGGTGAGATCGGAATAGGTTATCACACCATAGGTGCAGCTGTTTTATCAAAGGAAAAGAAACTGCCGTTCGGCGTTTACAGCAGAGTATATTCGAGCGAAGAAGCCGACTTTGTGAGCGAAGATCAGGAAATGATCAACTACTTCAAGTTCCTTTCCGGACATTTCAAGAAGAGTAATATCCGCACAATGGACAGAGGTTTTGACAATAATCGCTATTATGAGTATTTCATCAAGAACAAAGAGAATTTCATAATCAGAGCCAAGAAAAACCGTAATGTTATCTACAATGGAAAGACGCAGAATATCCTTGATGTCGCCAATATGTTCAAGGGAAAATATGCCCTGAAATTCAAGAATAAAGATGGCAAAAAGATCGATGTTAAGATCAGTATTATTCCGATAGAACTTTGCGAATTCAAAGGAACTCCATTAAATCTTGTGGTTGTCCACGGCTTTGGAGAACTGCCCATGATGCTGATAACAAGCCTTTCTTCCGATGACAAAAACATTTGTGTAAATGTCTGCAAAGTCTATCTTATGCGCTGGAGAATAGAGGAATATTTCAAATTTAAGAAGCAGTCCTTTGATTACGAAAACCTCCGCGTAAGATCTTTGCAGTCGATCAGGACACTTGATTTCCTGCTGACAATGGCGATCGGATATGTTTCAAAATTGTCAGATAAAGATGATGCCGTTATTCTTCGATTTGAGATCATCTCGGTTTCCAAGAGACTTTTCGATGTTGCCGACTTCCTATATTACGCAGTTGCTGACGGCATTTTCGAGGTGCTTAAGTTTGTAAAGCGCAGTATTTCTTCATTTCTTGTCCCACCTCCCAATGACGGTCAGCTTCGTTTTGCTCCTTGGGCGGCTTGAATTTCTGGGGAAACTTAAAATATTAGCTATTGACATTTTGTGTTAAGCGGATGTATAATATATGGGGATGTTTCATTTCCTCAAATTTGCATTTACGGAGGAATATTATTATGAGAAGATCGGGAAAGGGTATCATTGCCGCATTGCTCGTCACAGTCATGTTGTTCTGTATCACAGCCTGCGGAGGTCTCAGCGGTACATACTACGCCGAAGAAAGCGGTATTACCGTGGAGCTTACTTTC
>CAMNAT010000221.1 GCA_946531785.1 uncultured Oscillospiraceae bacterium | reverse complement strand
GCAAAGTATCTTGAATAAATGATAACATCAAAAGCAGAATAAAGCAATGCAAGAGACGATTAATGCGGGCATCAAGACAGGTGCAGACTATTCATCAGGTCATGCCATACACGCAATCGGAGCACTGGTCGGACCGGAGGATGGTACAGAAGCACACAAGGGGCTGGCGAACACTATTTGCCTTGTCAATGCAATGACATGGAAACCGTTTCCTCAGGCACTCATTATCTCAGATGGTAAAATCATATTCGACAGGCTAGAAGGTAAATTAACCGATGAAAAAGAAGTATTGGATTTTCTTGTAAAATGACAATACCATCTCGAAATTACAGATCCCCGGACCGTGATTACCGAAACGGTTCGGGGATCTGTTTTTTTTATTTCATAATTTTATAAAAATCAGTTGAATTTTCAAGTAAAATATGATACAATAAAAAATAATATGCGCAATTAGGCGCTTTTATGGAATTGGAGTGAAAACAATGCTAAAAAGTATGACCGGCTACGGCAGAAATGAAGCTGTTATCGGTACAAAGAAGATAATGGTCGAGATAAAGAGCGTGAATCACAGGTTCACGGATTATAACATCAAGGTGCCGCGTCAGTATGGATTCCTGGAGGACAGGATGAGAGTCAAGCTCAGCAAAAGCGTGGCAAGAGGCAAGATTGATGTTTTTGTTGTTATCGAGTCCTGCGGAGAGGCTGATAAGGTAGTAACGGTCAATGAGGAGCTTGCCGCAAACTATATTGAAGCTTTGAGGGGCATAAGCGAAAAGTTCGGGCTTCAGGATGATGTGACCACATCTGTTATTGCCAGATTCGTAGATATTTTCCGCGCCGAGCCCAAGCGTGATAATGAAGAGGAGCTATGGCAGGCTGTCGGAGAGGTTGCGGACGGAGCTATCGAAGCCTTCTGTTCGATGCGTGAGCGTGAGGGCGGCAGGATCGAAGAGGATCTGAGATCGCGCATCAACTATATGCGCAGTCTTGCTGCTGATATTGATGCTCGCGCGCCTCAGATAGTTGCGGAATATCGTGAAAAGCTCTATGCAAAGATAAATGAGCTTCTCGACGGCAGAGATATCGATGATGCACGCGTTCTTACAGAGGTGGCGCTCTATGCGGATAAGGTAGCCACAAACGAGGAGGTCGTAAGGCTTGCAAGTCATTATGATGAATTTATAGGTATCATCGAAAGCGGTGAGCCTGCCGGACGTAGGCTTGACTTCCTTATTCAGGAGATAAACCGCGAGGTGAACACTATAGGTTCAAAGGCATCTGATCTCGATACCGCAAAGATCGTTGTGACCTTGAAGGGTGAGATAGAAAAGCTCAGAGAACAGATCCAGAATATAGAATAAAGGGATAAGTATATGAGATTGGTAAACATAGGCTTCGGCAATATGGTGGCGGCTAACCGTGTTGTATCGGTGGTAAGTCCGGACAGCGCGCCGATAAAGAGACTGATCCGTGATGCTGAGGATGCGGGACTTCTTGTAAATGCGACTTATGGCCGCAGAACAAGAGCTGTGATCGTTATAGATTCTAGGCATGTGGTTTTGTCGGCGATCCAGCCGGAGAAGCTGGCAACAAGGCTTGACGGTGAATATGAGCCGGGAGATGACATAGAAGGAGATGAGGAGATATGAAGGGTATCCTGTTTGTAATGTCGGGTCCTTCGGGAACGGGAAAGGGAACAGTTTGCAGTCGCCTGCTGGAGAGAGAAAAGCTGAATCTTTCCGTTTCCGCAACCACGCGTGATATGCGTGAGGGCGAGGTGGACGGTGTGACATATCACTATGTTACCCGTGATAAGTTTGAGAGCATGATCGCCAGAGGCGATATGCTTGAATATGCCGATTATAACGGCTGCTATTACGGCACACCTAAAAAGTCGGTGACAACATTGCTTGAAGACGGCAAGGATGTTTTGCTTGAGATCGAGCCGCAGGGTGCATTGCAGGTAAAAAAGCTGTTTCCCGAGGCCGTATTGATATTTCTTGTTCCACCATCAATGGCTGAACTGAAGCAGAGACTTTTATTACGCGGTCGCGAGAGTGAGGAAGAGATATCAAGGCGTATAGACGCGTCTCAGTGGGAGCTGAGACAGGCGGAAAAGTATAATAAAATAATAGTTAATAATGATCTGGATGCCTGCGTTGATGAGACTATAGCATACATAGCAGGTGTCCGCAAGGAGCGTAAGCTGATAGAACAGCTTATGAATGAAGAGATATAAAAAAACGGAGGAATGATATTATGATGACAAAACCCAGTATTACCGAGCTTGACAGATGCGTTGACAGCCGCTATACATTAGTAGCGATGGCAGCAAAGCGCGCCAGAATGATCGGGCACGAAAGAATGGAGAAAGAGGAAGCGGAAGGCTACACAGGTATGCCTGAAAAGCCTGTTACTCAGGCCGTGAATGAGATCGCGGGCGGCATTGTAGGCTATGTCCGTTCAGCTGCTATTGAAAGAGCCCGTGAATATGAGGAGGAAAAGTTCATAGCTATTTCAAAGCTCGAAAAGGATTCAGCTGCAGAATCATCAAAAGATGATAATGCTGAAGCAAAAGGCGGCGCGGATGAAGGTGATCTTTTCGGTGACGATGCCGAGTACAGTGCGATCGACGAGGCTCTGAAGCTTGCGCGTGAGAAGAGCGCGGGAGAGACAACAGAAGAATAATGTTTGCCGAGGTCATTGTAAATCATCCGTCGCGGGCTGTTGATAGAGTATTTGACTATGCCGTTCCGGATGAGCTTGCTGACGAGATAAGCCCGGGAAGTCGAGTTATAGTTCCATTCTCAAAAGGAAACTATGAACGCGAGGCGTATGTGCTGCGTGTAAAATCCGAAACAAGCGCAAAGAATGTCAAGAGTATTATCAGAACGGCATCTTCTGAGCCTGCTTTTCAAAAGAGCATGCTGCCTGTGATCAGCTTTATGCATAAGAGGTATCTTGCAAGCTATAATGAAATAATGCGGGTGATCATTCCCTCGGGAACGACCATGAAAACTCTTGAATGGGTCGTTCTTGGTGAAAATGCTGAAAAGCAGAGAGCGGGATCTGTAAATGAGCGCATTATAGGCCTTCTGGCAGATAACGGCGGCGGAATGGATATATATTCATTGAACTCTTACTTTGATAAGGATATTCGCTCTGCTGTTTTAAAGCTGGAGGCCAAGGGCATATTGAAACGCGAATACAGACATTTTCGTGAGATCAACAAGCGTAAGATACGCGCCATAAGACTTGTCGCGGAAATTGATGATGTTAATGATTATATTGAGCATTCGCGTTCAGTCATACAAAAGCAGATGCTGTCGATACTTCTTGATAATGACTTTTTGTCTACAGCAGATCTCGTACATTTTTCACGCGGTAACTACGGGGCACTCTCAGCTCTTGTAAAGAATGGAATGGCTGAGTATTTTGATTATTATATTGAGCGGTCAGCTTATGAAAATGATCCAGTCGACGACGCTCCGCCTATCCCCACTGATGAGCAGGCGTCTGCAATAAATGCGATAGAAACAGGTATCGATGAAGCAGCCGGCGATGTCATGCTTTTACATGGCGTTACCGGCAGCGGAAAAACCGAGGTTTTTCTGCGTGCGATCAGGCATGCGGTAGACAACGGAAAAACCGCTATGGTGCTTGTTCCGGAGATATCCCTGACACCTCAGATGGTGTCAAGATTTGTTCGGCGATTCGGTAAACGGATAGCGCTGCTTCACAGCGGCCTGTCGCTCGGTGAGCGTTATGACCAATGGCGAAGGATCATGAGCGGCGACGCGGATATAGTGATCGGCGCAAGGAGCGCAGTATTTGCTCCGATAGAGAATGTCGGCATAGTGATAATCGATGAGGAGCATTCAGATACATATAAATCTGAGATGAGCCCGCGCTATCATGCGCGGGAGGTCGCGATATACAGAGCAAAGCAATGGGGAGCGGTGACGATCCTTGCATCGGCAACCCCGTCGGTAGAAAGCTATCGAAATGCCATGACAGGCAAATACAAGCTGCTGGAGATGAAAAAGCGGTATAACAGTAACCGGATGCCTGAAATAGATATCGTGGATATGCGTTCCGAGCTTGAGAACGGTAACAAGAGCATGTTTTCAAAAACACTATATGATGCGCTTAGCGATAATATCAAAGCAGGTGGACAGTCGATCCTGTTCATGAACAGACGAGGCTTCTCCACCTTTGTATCCTGCCGCAAATGCGGATTTGTTCCGATGTGCAGAAACTGCAACATATCGCTTACATATCATAGCTATGACAACAGCTTGAAATGCCATTACTGCGGATATAAGCAGCAGAACTATGTCACATGTCCCGCATGCGGCAGCAAGTATATCAGGTATTTCGGCGGAGGGACTCAACGTGTGGAGGAAGAGGGCAAAAGACTGTTCCCGGGCGCGTCAACGATCAGGCTTGATGCTGATGTTACGGT
>CAMNAT010000220.1 GCA_946531785.1 uncultured Oscillospiraceae bacterium | reverse complement strand
ATTTTATCGGGCTTGATTACAAAACATCGCTTGTTATATGGGAGAATATAATGTCGGAATATTTTGATGCGAGCAGGATAGGAGAAGCAAAGGCTCTTGCGGATATATATGCGCAAGCCAAATTTGCACTCTTCCCCGCAATTATACCCGGTATGCCCGAAAAGGACGCTATGGGTTTTCTGATGGGATCAAGAGCAAGGGGATTTCTCAATAAGGACTTCGACATTACACCTGCATTAAATAGTGATATTGAATTTTGAATATAGGGAGAAATGAGTTATGAAAGCTAAAAGGATCATGGCGGCAGCCGTTGCCGCGGCGCTGCTTGCGGCAAGCGCGGCAGCATATGCAGATGATGTGAGGGTATATGTGAACGGCGCGAGAGTCGAGGGCGAGGTAAAGCTTGAGGACGGAACTACATATATACCGTTAAGAGCCGTAAGCGAGGCGATGGGCGCGGATGTCGTCTGGGACGGCGCATCAAGGAGCGTGTTCGTGTCGTTTACCGAGGATGACGCGCTCGCAAAGCTGGTTGAGGATGTGGGGCCAAGCGTTGTGTCCATCGTCGGCAATTACACAGGAAATACATCCGAGGCGGCGAAGTATAATAACTCGACCGCGCACGGTTCGGGTGTGATATATAAGAGCAACGGCTATATCATTACAAATGAGCATGTTGTATCCGACATCAAAAATCTTACCGTTATCCTCTATGACGGGACATCCGTACCGGGTGAGGTGCTGTTTTCGGATAAGGCATCGGATCTTGCGATCGTTAAGATAAACCGCATCGGTCTGCGCCCGATATCCTTTGCCGATTACAGTACTGTGTTCCCGGGCAGCACGGCGATCGCGATAGGCGCACCGCTCTCGCTCACTATGCGTAATACGGTAACGAGGGGAATAATCAGCGGTACGGATGTACCCGTGGGAGATGAGTACTACAAATTCATACAGACCGACGCGGCGATAAACGGCGGCAACTCCGGCGGACCGCTGCTAAACACCAAGGGCGAGCTTGTCGGCATAAACACAAGGGGATATGTGGGTATAGGCATAGAGAGCCTTTCGTTTGCGATCCCCGTGGACACGGTGCAGTTCGTCATAAACCAGTATGACACCAACGGCCGCATAGTTCGCGCGGATTTTGATATGACGCTTGAACAGAGCTGGGAGGCTAAGGTCGGAGTGCCGACAAAAAAAGGGCTTACGGTCAAAACCTCCGGCATCAGCGAGCTTAAAGCTGGCGATGTCATCACCGCGGTGAACGGCATAGAGGTACACAGCATAGCCGACTGGAATGAGGCGCTAAAGGATACCTTCAACGGCAGCACGGCAACTGTAACATATACCCGCGGCACCGACAATATAGAGGCAGTGATAGGATCGGAATAATAAGGAGACGGTTATGGGAAGATTTATAAAACTGGCGGCTGTACTGACGGCAGCCGCGTGCGTATCCGCGCCGTTTTCGGCATATGCGGAAAATGAAGAAAACGGCATGGTCGAGATAGGCTTCAGGATCGGCGATGATACCATTCTCATCAACGGCGAAAGTGTAGAGGTGGAGCCACCCTATGTTGCCGGCGACGGTGTCACGCTCGTTCCTGTGCGTGTTATAACCGAGGCGTTTGGCGCGGAGGTGCGCTGGAACGATACAGAAAACAGCGTGACTGTCGTTTATGCCGATGTCGAGCTGAAAATGTGGATAGGCAGTACCGTTGCGGAGGAAAACGGCCGCGCCGTCACGCTCGAATATCCGCCTGAGATAACAGATGGGTATCATACTATGGCCCCGCTGCGGTTTATTTCCGAAAGCTTTGGCGCGACTGTGCAGTATGATGAGGCGACGGGATATATATATGTCACCAATATAGATAACGGCGAATTCGACGGCAGTATTCTTGAGACTCATGACGAGCCGTATGTGGGCGACAGCTATTACGGCTGGAGAATGGAAAATCCGTCCGGAATGTATATGGGCTACCGCTCAGAAAACGGAAGCTATACCTCATTTTATTACAATGACAACAGCATAAGCATCAAGGTTGAGGACAGACCCGTGCACTTTGATATAGACAGGGCGTTTGTTGCAAATAAGGCATCTGTCACCGGTTATTCTATGGCTCTTGTTTCGGCTGATAAAAAGGACGGAAAGCTGTCCTACCACGCAAGAGGAAAGAAAACACATGCTTATACCGATATTTATGTGACCGACAGGTACCTGATCACGGTGTCGTGTAATATATATGATGATGAGCAGGCATCGGGCGAGATGCTGAGACTTATGAACAGCTTTACCGCTTCATATAACGGGGACGGAACATATGACATTGCTGAGCTTACAGACGGAAAGCGTAAGTGCGAGCTTGAGGATATCAATTTCACTGTCCTGATACCGCCGTCATGGTCAGCGTTATCCGGCGATGAGGCTGTGAACAGCTTCAGCTTCGGTGAGCTCGATTCAGAGTACGATATAGGCTCAACAATGATGGTAGAGGTGTTCTCAAAGCGTGATCGGAATGTGCAGAGCGCGTCATGGCTTGCCGCGCATGACCTGACGATAAACAGGAGCATAGCAAACCCGGAGCTGTGCGCGTTCAGCAGTCTCACGCCGAGGACATACACCGGCTTTTCAGCGTTTGAGTACACCGATGCGATGAGCGGGGGCGATGAGGGCGACTGTCTTATGCGTGATGTATTCTTTGACATGGGAGACTATGTATATAATGTATCGCTGTATATGCGATCGGGCGAGTCGGATGCGGATATAGATGAGATATTAAACAGCATCGAGGTCTCCGCGCCCGATGCGTCAAAGCTCGGCACGCTTCTGAGAACGAGCTACGATCTGAATTCTAATACCTATGTATCGGAGACAAATGAGCTGCGGATAACTCTGCCGTACTCATTTGAAAAGGCTTCCTACTCATTTTCGGAATATGCCGATTACTTGGACGCGTTGACGAAAGCTAACCTCAGCTACCTTGGGCGCAGCAATTATGAAGACCTTGATGATTTCAAGGATCATATTTCGAGCATGCCGAGAAGATCGGAAATAATAAAGCCGGCGGCGGAGGAAATTATAGGAGATAAAGCGTGCTTTACCGTCACATACAGATTGGATGGATCGTATTGGGAGTATTATTCGATAGGTATTAAGGACGGATATATAGATTTTATCGTGGAATACCCGGAGATGTATTACAGTGATGTGTGCAGGGAGAGAGTGAGAGGAATTATCGCTTCTATTGAATACATAAAATAAAAAAATCGGGGCTGCAATGGCTTAAACTCCTTGCAACCCTGTTTTTTTTAAAAAAACACTTGACAAACCGTATATAACGGTGTATAATAACGCCTGTAAATCAAAAATACTTTACAGTCGGATCGTCAGAGGTGTCTATGGCTAAGGATATGAAGCTGGCGTTTCTGCTTGATTTCTACGGCGGATTGCTGACAGAAAAGCAGGCGGCGGCGCTGGACGGCTATTATAATCAGGACATGTCGCTTTCGGAGCTTGCCGAGGATATGGGCATAAGCCGTCAGGGCGTTATGGCATTTCTCAGGCAGGGCGAAAAGCATCTTGTGGAGTTTGAGGATAAGCTCGGGCTTGCAAAGAGGTTTTCTGCGATAAGCGAAGGGCTCAGAGAGATGCGCCGAGAGGTCGAGGCACTCAGCTCGGAGGCGGAGCGGCAAAGGCTGATCGGACTGATAGAGAGGATATCTGAAAATATCTGAAATGAGGAGGTGCGGCAATGGCATTTGAAAGTCTCGGTGATAAGCTTCAGGGTGTGTTCAAAAAGCTCAGGGGCAAGGGCAGACTTACCGAAAAGGATATAAAGGACGCAATGCGTGAGATAAAGCTCGCACTTCTGGAAGCGGATGTAAACTTCAAGATAGTAAAGGATTTCGTAAAGCAGGTATCTGAAAAGGCTGTCGGCGTCGAGGTGCTTGAATCACTTACACCGGCACAGCAGCTTGTAAAGATAGTAAATGACGAGCTTACCGAGATGATCGGCGGCGAGGCCGTACCGCTAAACTATTCTGTTGAGCCGCCAACGATAATCATGCTCTGCGGCTTGCAGGGCGCGGGTAAAACAACGGCGGCGGCAAAGCTTGCGCTGCATTATTCCAAGCAGGGAAAGCGCCCGCTCATGGTAGCGTGCGATATATACCGTCCCGCGGCCATAAAGCAGCTGGAGGTTCTGGGTAAGCAGATAAACCAGCCCGTTTTCCAGATGGGCACGGATGTTGATCCGGTGAAGATCGCAAACGAGGCTGTTGCATATGCCAAGAAGCACGGTAACGATGTGGTCATACTCGATACGGCAGGACGCTTGCACATAGATGAGGATCTTATGCGCGAGCTTGCATATATAAAGCTTCAGACGAACCCGGCAGAGGTGCTGTTGGTGGTCGATGCAATGACGGGTCAGGATGCGGTAAATGTCGCGGAGACCTTCAACAAAAA
>CAMNAT010000219.1 GCA_946531785.1 uncultured Oscillospiraceae bacterium | reverse complement strand
GGTTGAGATAATATTGCCGTTATCGATAGCAATTATGATACCTGTCTGTGAATACAAATCTTTAAAACAGTTTTTATATACTTTTTCTTCATCCATGCAAATCAGAAGATCACCACATTCATGAAGCATGAGAGAGCTGTCATAATAATTTATCTTTTTATTATATAACAGACAGTTTTTTTCTCCCAGCCTCCAGTATCGCCATATGCTTTTTTCTTCCTTCGATATGTCTTTGATAGCTTTCATGGAATCGTTATATGACATTTGACCGACAGATATAAAGCAGCCATTTTTATCAAGAAATGATATGCCGCATATACCCGGCATGGAAAAAAACATCCCGTTGAGCATCTGCTCCCTGATCTGGATCTGATACTCCATGTTGCTTTTCCAGTTTCGTTCGGTCAGCATCGCAAACCGTTTTATATTGGAAGGATTATTCAGATCTGTCTCATATTGCCTCAACCAAGAGGCGAAAGCTATATCCGCGAGCCTTATAGTATTATTTATATTCCTCTCAGCATTCCTGCTTTCATTGCTTTCAACAACACACATTATTCCGAAGACTAAAACTATCGTACTGATGAGATATATCAGTATCGTTGAGCTGAATATCTTCCTCCACAACGGTTTAACAATCTTTTGATCCATGAATCCTCCTGATCATGCTTTGCTGTCAATCTTTCGGGTCATAAGGTTTAAAATCACCCAACATCCTTGGCAGCGTGTCTATTAGATAATTGTTCTCGGGAGTAAATCCCTCTTTGGATTTTTTTAAGCTTTCAAGCTGATCTACAAAGTTCTGCTGTATCTTTTTCGTTGCATTGTCAAAATCAACTTTTTCGCCGGAGATCGCCATAAGGTTTACATTTGCATTAGTGAGCTCACCTGATGAATTACCCATAGCGTATATTGCTACCGGCGCGCGCGAACCGCCGCGGAAAGCAACAAATGATTCGTCACCGGAAAAATTATTCATTACCGGTATGCTGTAAGTACCCTCTATGAATTTCTTATACATATCCTGCGATGTCAAAAATCTGACGAAATCAACAGCAGCTTCTTTTTTCGCATCTGATTTAGCTGCATTGGTCGTTATCGCGATCGCGGAAACATCAACTATAGCCATATTATCGCCGGGATGCTCGGTATTGCTTGTTGTAAATTTCGGAAACGCGAATGTGCCGATCTTAAACGGCAGCTTCTCATCCGTGGTAAATGATTTGAGATCCCAGCTTCCCGACATTATGGTTGCAGCCTTGCCGCTTAAGAACATCGCTTTGGCTCCCGCCTCGTCAAGTCCGGATGCGTTCGTGCAATATTTGCCGTACTCCTGCATATAGGAAAGATACTTTTCATAATAATCACGGTACTTACCTTCCTTGGATATGTCATAAATACCCTGATCCAATGCCTTAAACAGCTCATAGCTGTCTATATTGTTATCTCCGTTATAGTTCAGCTCCGGATCGGCAAGCAGATCCTCGCTCAGAAGCGCTGTTGCGATTTCCCAGGAAAGCCAGTCTACCGCATCGGACTTCTGTCCCATAAAAGCCACGGGCGTTATGCCGTTCTGCTGGAGCTTTTTAAAATTATCAATCATTTCGTCCCAGGTTTTGGGTGCTTTTATGCCTGCCTTATCATACAATTCCTGATTGTAATAATAGGCTATGCCCAAGCCGGACAGAGGTATGCAGCAGCTGTCGCCCTTGAAAGCCTGCGCGGCAGATAACCTTCCATCCACAAAGTCGTCACGCCACGGCGTGTCTGAGCCGTTGTACGGATTCGGCTTATCCAGATATTCACTTATATCGATAATAAAATCCGACTCTACCTGTTTGTTCAGATTCGAAGGCTGATTATATTCTATATCAGGTGCATTATTCGATGCAAACTGAGACTGTACCCATTCCTGATAGCCGCTGTTCGGCTGGCTCATAAGCTCTACCGTAACCTCCGGATGAAGCTTGCTGTACTCCTCTGAAATATCTGATAAAACCGTTTCAAGCTCTCTGCCGGTGCTCGGCTCCCAGAACGAGAAGGTAAGCTTTATCTTATCTCCGCCTGCCTCATTGGAGGTCGGATCCGCCGACCTGAGCCCGCAGCCAGTCACCAGCAAGGCTGCCGCCGCAAGCGCGGCAGCACCCTTTAAATATTGTTTAAACATCGTATCAACTCCTGTTGTCGTATTATTTAACTGTTATTATATCACTGTATGGAATACATCCATCAAGTGAATCCCAAATGAATGCACTCACCTTGTCAGCAGCAGCTTCTGAGTCAAAGACCTTTTTGATGACTGCGCAGGGCGCAGCTGTCAAACCAAGCGATGCTTCACCGTGATCGACAAATCTTTCATCCGATGTGTATCTGCCTACGATAAGCTCGGCATCCTTTGCTCCGTCTGAAACGATCCCTAATGTCACCGTGTTTCCCGATATGCTCTTACTGTCTGTAAGGAACGGCTTTGCCGGATCGTATACCTGCACATCATAGGTGCTGTTTATAACGTTTGTTTTAGCTGTTCCTGTTCCGTATATAGCGCGTCCGCCCAAGTATATCCTTGTTGTTCCTACTGAGCTTGCAGTTACGACACCTCCCGGCGATGTAACCGGCGCACATTTCGAAAGCTGATTATCGAAATAATATGTTACATTGTAATCCGAAAGTCTTTTTCCGGACCCGTCCATAAATATAGGCTTTACCGTGTTTGTTTCACCTATTGCCATCAGACCGTCTCTGGAGCCGATCGCTGCTTTTACATCGCCTGTATATATAAGATCAAATCTACCTAACGCAGCCAGCGCCTGACTATTCCTTGCAACCGAATCAACTATGAAGGTTATTGTGTGCTTGCCTTCGGTAAGAGTGATCGGTTCTGTAAGCATATATCTACCGTAAAAACCGGTAAATTCTCCTTTATTAGTGTCACTGTCATATGAAAGGTCTGCTATCTTTGTTACGGTACCTGTAAGAGCATGTGATGGATCGTCCTTGCTTATATAATAATTTCCCGATGTGTTAAGTCTTATCTCGGTACCATCATCCACCTTCATTTTTATCGGGGCTCTGTAAGAATGATTATCTGTAGGCTCAACATATCCGCTCATGTCGATGAGCATATCATAAGCTCCGTCTTTTGTAACATCTACATTATATGAAAGTTCAACTTTATATCCGGATTGTATTGTATTTGTATTTGTATTTGTTGAAGTTGTTACAGGTAGAACTATAGCCGCATACTTATCATCTGTTTTTGTAGCAGCAGGATTTACTCTTGCAGGGAATGTAATGGATTCTGCCTCGACTGCTGTTTTTGCCGGTGTTACATTTATTGCACCTATTCGCATGTAATAATTTGAGTTTTTGTCACCTCTTTCTGATACCGCGCGAAACTCAAGCTTATTCATGCCTTGTTTTAATGACACTGTAGCGGTATTTGTATATAATGCATTCGCCGCATCAACGACCTTGCTTTCCACATCATTTGAGCTGCTGTTTATATGAAGAGTCTTACTGTTGTTTATTGTAAGATCTATGTCTGAAAGCCACTTCACTCCTTTGTTCGTAACAAAAGAAAGCTCGTAAGCACCATCGCATGGCGCACAGACTGTATAGTCCACATATGCCTTATCATCTGCATTATTATTGTAGAATGCATATATACCGCTACCGCCGTCATTAGCTATAACATATGAGTTACCGGCATACACATAGTTTGCAGCCGCAGCATCGCCGTCAGTATTATCTCTTTGGAACTTGAAACTGAACCAGTTAAGCTCAAATCTATACGCGGATGCATCCGCTGCCGTAGCGCCGTTCACGGCAAATGTGATGTCATTAGCACCTGCCTCGAGGGCTACAAACACAGTATACTGCGCCGCATCTGTTGTGCTGTTTCTTGCTATATATGATGCCATTCCCGTTACAGCCTGCGAACCCGAAAGCTGATACATCGGTATTCCTGCTATCTGTATCGGCTCGTTATCGTTTATCTTTATTGTATATGGACTGAAGCTGTTTCCACCCGGGCCCTCAGGTATTGAGCTTGAATCGATATACATTGCATATGTACCCGCCTTATCAGCATATACCCTGTATTTTACATAGGGCTTATCTGCATCATTATACGCTCCTGAGAGGACAAGATATGTTTCGGTCCCTTCGCCTACCGTATAGTCAGCTTTCGACAAGCTTCCTCGGCTTTCCATGACAGCGCCGTCCGTTTCCGCTTGTACCCTTCCTACGGCAGAATTTGCATTATTATACACACTGCTGAAATCCGCCGATGCCGTACACGGCAGCAATGCAGCGGTCATAGCCGCCGCGCATAAAATACTCCATGTTTTTTTCATGATATTTTTCCTCCTTATAAAGGTTATTTATGGTTTTATTTGTATCTGATCCTTCAGCATTCCGAAGCTTAGACCTGATATCCTCCGCATCCGGTCTGTTTTCCCCTCCTTTGTTACAGGATTACGCAGCGATATTGCT
>CAMNAT010000218.1 GCA_946531785.1 uncultured Oscillospiraceae bacterium | reverse complement strand
GCGCCGACAGAGGAACCGACATCAACCACGGAGCCTGAGCAGGAAACTGCTGCTCCTGTTGCTGAGCTTATGATCGGAGCTGTGAAGGAGGCTGACAAGGTGACTGTTACCGTAACGGGTGAGACGGGTGAAAACAAGCTCATAATCGCCGCATACCGCGCAGACGGAAGCCTATACGGATTAAGGCTCGATACACCGCAAAGCACATGGGAGAATGTTCCCGAGGATGTTACGGTATTCAGGGCAATGCTGTTTGAGGATATGGAAAATATCGTTCCGGTATGCGAGGCGGCAGGTATCTCTTTGTTGAAGTCCGACAAAAATTGAAAATAAAATCATGCACAATCAACAAAAACACAAAAAAGGGCTTTCCTTTTTTGTGTTTTTGTGTTATGATAAAAGATGTAGTAATATTGTGTCGGGCGTTCCGGCACATAGGTAAAACGGTAGTCATAGCAAGCATAATTAAACTATGATAATGTAGAATGGAAGGATGGTTTATTTTTTATGGAAAATTTAGCACAGACTCAGGGCGTGACGATAGTCGCTCTTGCGATATTCGCGCTTGTAATGGTATGTATCGGTGTGTTCTCGTCACTCAGAACAAAAACGATCGACGGCTTCTTGTTAGGGAACCGCAGCATAGGTCCGTGGGTGTCGGCGTTTGCATACGGCACCTCGTATTTCTCGGCGGTCGTATTCGTCGGCTATGCGGGTCAGCACGGCTGGAATATCGGTATCGGCTCATTGTGGATCGGTATCGGCAACGCTGTTCTCGGCTGTCTTGCGGCATGGTGGCTGCTCGCAAGACGCACAAGAACTATGACGCATACCCTCGGATCAAAGACAATGCCTGAGTTCTTCGAGGCGAGATATGACTCAAGGGGCATGAAGATATTTGCTGCGGTCGTTATATTCGTATTCCTTGTGCCGTACAGTGCGGCGGTATATAACGGTCTCGGAAACATGTTCTTAGCGATATTCCCTAACATCAATATAAATGTGTGGATGCTCGTTATAGCGGTCCTCACCGGAATATATCTGATCCTCGGCGGCTATGTCGCAACGGCATACACCGACTTTATCCAGGGAATAATCATGATACTGGGCGTGTTCGCAATGGTGATCGCGCTCGTAAAGACAAACGCTGTCGGCGGATTTTCAAATTTTCTCGGCAATCTCGCGGCTGTGTCCGATAACGGCGATGGAATAACCGGCGCTCAGCTGACAAACATATTCGGCGGCAGAAGCTTTGAGTTCCTTTGCTATAACATCATGCTTACCTCATTCGGAACATGGGGCTTGCCGCAGATGGTACAGAAATATTACGCTATAAAGGACACGAAGTCGATAAAGCAGGCGACGATCATCTCAACGGTGTTCTCGCTCATAATCGGATGCGGCGCGTACTTTGTAGGCTCGCTTTCGCGTCTGATCCTTCACAACACTCTCCCCGAGGGCGGTGTTGATAATGTCATCCCGAGGACGCTCATGACCGCGCTGGGTGACGCGAACATGGTAACGACGATAATCCTTGCGGTGCTTCTGATACTGCTTCTGAGCGCGTCTATGTCAACGCTCTCGTCGATAGTACTGACATCTGCATCGGCTATCAGCGTTGACCTTATCCCGACCTTAAAAAAGAATGCAAAGCCGGAAAATCAGGTCATAACAACAAGAGTGCTCTGTCTGGTGTTCGTTGCGCTCTCATATATATTCGCAACGATGAAGATATCCATAATCGTAAATGTGATGTCGTTCAGCTGGGGAATAGTCTCAGGCACATTCATTGGTGCGTACATCTGGGGCATCTGCTGGAAGGGCACGACCAAGGCGGGCGCATGGGCAGGCATGATCGCAGGCTTTGCGACAGTGGCTGTGCCGACTATAATAATAGCGTGTCAGAACGGCTCCATACAGGCGGCTGCGAAATTTGCGCCGCAGATGGGTGTTGCTGCAATGGCGGTATCGATCATAGTGGTACCGGCCGTATCGCTCTTTACAAAGAAATTCAGCGATGGATTCCTTAAAAAGGTATTCACCGTACAGGAAGAAGATAAATAATAATTACTTTAAGGAGATAGTTTAAAATGCCTATTACCGAATTACTTGACAGAAACGCAAAGCAGTATCCGGACGAGGTCGCGCTCGTTGAGATAACTCCGCAGGTCATGGAGCATTCGCGCATGACATGGAAGGAGTATTCGCTCATCGAGACCGATCCGCGCAATCCGGGCAGATCGGAGATGACCTGGAGCGATTTTGACAAGCGGGCAAACCGTTTTGCAAATCTGCTTCTGAGCCGCGGTGTCCATAAGGGCGACAAGGTGGCTATACTTCTCATGAACTGCATCGAATGGCTTCCGGTATATTTCGGCGTGCTCAAGGCAGGCGCGCTTGCGGTTCCGTTAAACTACAGGTATACGGCGGATGAGATAAAGTATTGTGTGGACCTGGCCGAGGCAAGCGTGCTTGTTTTCGGCGCGGAGTTCATAGGAAGAGTTGAGGAGATCTGCGAGGATATGCCGCGCGTGCGCGAGATGTTCTATGTCGGCGCAAACTGCCCGTCATTTGCAGACAGCTATGATTATTATGTGAAGTTCATGCGTTCGCTTGCACCGGAGGTAACAATTACTGATGACGACTATGCCGCGATATATTTTTCATCGGGCACCACCGGCTTCCCGAAGGCGATATTGCATAAGCATCAGTCGCTTTCGCACAGCGCGAAGGTCGAGCAGCATCATCACGGACAGACTCATGATGATGTGTTCCTCTGCATCCCGCCGCTCTATCATACGGGCGCAAAGATGCACTGGTTCGGCTCGCTCATATCAGGAGGCAAGGCGGTGATCTTAAAGGGCGTTAAGCCGGAATGGATAATCCGCGCGGTGAGCGAGGAGCATTGCTCAATCGTATGGCTGCTCGTGCCGTGGGCGCAGGATATCTTAGATGCTATCGAGCGCGGCGAGATAAAGCTCGAAAAGTATGAGCTTTCACAGTGGCGGCTCATGCATATAGGCGCGCAGCCCGTTCCGCCCAGTCTTATAAAGCGGTGGAAGGAAGTGTTCCCGCATCATCAGTATGATACCAACTACGGACTTTCCGAATCGATAGGCCCCGGCTGTGTGCATCTGGGGGTTGAGAATATACACAAGGTCGGCGCGATAGGCAAGGCGGGCTACGGCTGGGAAACAAAGATAGTAGACCCCGACGGTAACCCCGTAGAGCGCGGCGAGGTCGGCGAGCTTGCCGTAAAGGGTCCCGGCGTCATGACCTGCTACTACAACGATAAGAAGGCTACAGATGAAGTTTTAAAGGGCGAATGGCTGCTCACCGGCGACATGGCAGAGGAGGACGAGGACGGCTTCATCTACCTTGTTGACCGCGCGAAGGATGTTATCATTTCCGGCGGCGAGAACCTTTATCCGGTGCAGATCGAGGACTATCTCAGAAAGTTTGATAAGATCAACGATGTTGCCGTTATCGGACTTCCGGATGCAAGGCTCGGCGAGATCGCCGCGGCCATCATCCAGCTGAAGCAGGATGTAACCTGCACCGAGGACGAGATCATGGCATTCTGCAAGGATCTGCCGAGATACAAGCGTCCGAGGAAGATCATCTTTGCCGATGTTCCGCGCAACCCGACGGGCAAGATCGAAAAGCCCGCGCTGCGTAAAAAGTATTGCGGCGAAAGCGTTGTTGCAAAGCAGAACGAGATAAAATAATAAGATAAATGGAGAAGCTTTTACCGTAAGCTTCTTCTTTTTTTGAAAATTTTTCAAAAAACCTCTTGACAAATCACTCCTACAGTTGTATTATATATACATAATACATTTGTAGGAGTGATTTTTATGAAAAAGAAGCTATCCCGGATCCCCGATACCGAGCTTGAGATAATGCAGGTGATCTGGACGAATCCCACGCCGATAACCACCTCAGAGGTAAAGGCTGTGCTTGAAAAAAAGCGTCGGTGGTCTATCGGCGCGCTGCAAACGCTTTTAAACAGGCTCATAGACCGCGGCTTTTTAGAGGCGGGGATGCAGGGAAAGAGCAAGACCTATGTGCCGTTAGTGTCAGAGGAGGAGTATCTCGCAGTGGAAAGCAGCTCGTTTTTGCAGAAGCTGACAGGGAACTCACTGACGCGGCTCGTTGCGTCGCTTTATGACTCCAAGTCTATAACGGACAAGGATCTCAGGGAGCTGAAGGAATATATCGAATCAAAAAAGTGATCGTTTTTCAGGAGATATAATATGGATACATACTTTGTTGACATGCTGGAGCTGGCATTGCCTATGTCGGCTATGATAGCGATACTTTTGCTGCTGTCGCCGCTGATAAAGAGAAGCTTTATCGCGAAATGGCGCTATTACATGTGGCTTTTTATTGCTTTAAGGCTTTTGATACCCGTGCGGCTGTTCACAGTGAAGGATCCGGTCGTCATGGAGATCCCTATGAGTATTTCCGGCGTGCCGGTAACGACAGAAGCGGCAGCGAATAC
>CAMNAT010000217.1 GCA_946531785.1 uncultured Oscillospiraceae bacterium | reverse complement strand
CTTTGCAATAGGTGCTGCTATGACGATGGCAACCGTATTATTGGCCGTTGCAATGTCCATGAAAGCAGTAAGAAGAAAAATGCCGAAACTGCCACCCCTTTTTCCGTTTGCTTTCTTTCTTATCATGGACAGGATCGTTTCGAAGCCTCCATTTTCTTTCATAAGAGCTGCAATAGATGCAACAAGTATCGTTACGATCATGGTTTCAAACATTCCTGACATTCCGCTTCCCATGGAAGAAAGTCCGGTTGCATATGTAAGTGAACCCGTCAATATTCCGACACATATAAAAAGCAAAATTCCTGTGATCAGAACAATAAATACGTTAATTCCTATGATAGACATGGCAAGCACTATGAAATAAGGGATTGCCTGAAGGACACTGAAATCAAAGTTTCCCACATTTACGCCTTTATTCATGAACGCATATATAATGAGTATGATAAATGTAATGATTGCAGAAGGAAGTGCAATCTTAATATTTGTTCTGAACTTATCTTTCATCTCAACGCCCTGAGTTTTTGTTGCAGCGATCGTTGTATCGGAAATGAAAGACAGATTGTCGCCGAACATGGCGCCGCCTACAACTACTCCTACACAAAGCTGGAGCGACATGTCTCCATTTTTAGATACTGCACAGGCTATCGGGGCAAGGACCGAAATGGTTCCGACGCTTGTTCCCATGGCCATGGATATAAGGCACGCGATCAGGAAGAGACCGGGCACGGCAAATTTTCCGGGAATTACACTCAGCAGCATATTCGCTGTGCTTGATGCACCGCCCGCCTCGCTTGCAATTCCGCTGAATGCTCCGGCCATAAGAAAAATGAAAAGCATTATTACTATGTTATCATCGCCTATACCTTTGGCGCAAATATGAATCTTTTCATCAAATGAAAGCTTTCTGTTCTGAAGAAATGCAATAATGAGTGATATCGAGAATGCCAAAACCACCGATACCACATAAAACCCCATACGTCCTTCTTCAGGGCTGATATATTCAAAAAAGATTCCATTTCCAAGATATAACACAAGAAATATACCGATAGGTAAAAGCGCTATAGGATTAGATGTTATTTTTTTGTCCATATCATTTCCTCTTCTTTTTATTTATAAAATCCGGGAGTTCCCTTCCACTTTTTCTCCATTCGTAATATTCTGCCGTCGCAGCAAACAGGACATCTCCTGAGGAATTAAGAGCAGTCTCGACACTGTCCTGAATTACACCGATTATGAAGCCGACACCAACTACCTGCATAGCCACATCATTTGATATTCCGAAAAGCGAACATGCCATTGGAATAAGAAGCAGCGAACCTCCGGCAACCCCGGAAGCGCCACAGGCAGCAACAGCCGCAAGGACTGACATGATAAATGCGGTAGGGATGTCAACATTCACTCCCATGGTATTTGCTGCAGCAAGCGTCATGATTGTGATCGTGATGGCTGCCCCGTCCATATTGATGGTTGCACCCAAAGGTATTGATACAGAATAGACATCCTTATCAAGCCCGAGCTTTTCGCAGAGTTCCATATTTACAGGAATATTTGCAGCGGAGCTTCTTGTGAAGAAAGCAGTGAATCCGCTTTCTTTAATACATCTCCAGATAAGAGGATATGGATTGCACCTAAGGAAAAAGGCAACTATGATTGGATTGATAATAAGAGATACAGTCAGCATACACCCTACAAGAAGTGCTACTATTTTTCCGTAGTCCAAGAATATGTTAACGCCATTGCCGGATACCGAGTCGAATACAAGACCGCAGATTCCGAAAGGTGCAAGGTTAATGATCCATTTTACACCCTGGGACACTGCATCCGAAAAATCCTGAAGCATCTGCTTTGTAGTATCAGCAGCAATCCTTTTAATGGCGATTCCAAATACTACAGACCAGAAGAGAATGCCCATATAATTTGCATTGGAAATGGCATTTATAGGATTTACGATTATGTTCATCAGGAGATTACTCAGGACTTCACCGAGACCTCCGGGAGGACTCTGTTCCGCAACACTCTCTGCAAGCACCATGGTCTGCGGAAATGCAAAGCTTGCAATGACTGCAACAAAAGCGGCAATCAGTGTTGTGATCAAATATAGGAAAATTACCAAACCAAATCTTTTGTCGAGCTTTGCCGAGCCCTGACAGAGCGCACTTGTTACAAGTACGGCAACAAGCACCGGTGCGATAGCTTTCAGGGCGCCTACAAAAAGCTTTCCGAAAATTGCTATCCATGATGCCCCGGGGACAGTCAGAGCCAGAATTACACCGATGATAATTCCGACAAAAATACGTGAAATAAGACTGAAGCCGTTATACTTTTCAACTATTTTTTTAAACACACTCATTTACCTCCCTCCCTATACATTAATATGCTTTAATTTTATCATATTTGAGAGGTATGGTCTATATGATTAAGCAGCGTGTAATCGTTACGCAAGGTGTTTTTATATATTTATCCCCTCTTAACTATTTCAACTCTTTTAAAAACTCGTCTAATGAATCAAAGGCTTCATTAAAAATCCCGCAAACCCCTTTTATTAACAAGGGTTTGCGGGATATTGTATTTATTCGTACTCTACCGTAGCTGGCGTATCCTTTATTCAGCGTATATGAATTCAATATTGTAGAACTGATTAAGCAGATCTTTTCTGGCATCATCATCGCCGTAAGGATAAAGGACCGCAGCTGAATAATTTCTGCCGTTTATATTGAAATAGTAAGTCTCAGCAGTAAATGTATTATCTTTGATAACGATAGTAATCTTATACAACTTGAGGCTTTTAACAGTGCTGTCTGTCAGCTCCGGCCATACTTCACCGAATGTTGTCTCAGTGAGCTCCTTGGTAAGATTATCGTTTTCGGCGTCTACCGGATTTGCTTTTTCTTTAGCAATCTCGTCAATATCTTTTGTCTGGTCCTTCATAGGAGTGATCTTAAAATAGGCATCACCGCGGTCATAGGAATCGGCAGCCTTGTAATAAACGGCAATCACATCGGAACCGGTAATGATCGTGTCTGTGGAAAGATCAACGGACGATGCATCCTGAAGCTGAGGACTGTCAAAATTACTGCTGATTTTGATACGGAAATCCGTATTTGCGATAGTGTAATTATCTTTAACTGTAAGTTTTTTCCCGGTAAATACAGCGTTCTCGGCTATATTTGCGAGTTCTTTGCGAATCTCCTCCGTACCGGCTGATTCGTCCACATAATAGGCGGTGAGCTGGGAATCTTCTTCAAATCTGACATAAGCCGCGCAGTTAAGCAGCTTTCCGCTTTTATCACCGTTCCAGAATAAGTAATACTCGTTGTCATTCGTTTTTTCTTTTTTAATATCTGTTTTCGAAACCTTATAGCCTTGTGCGATATTACTACAGAGAAAATCGATGGCGGCATCAGTACTTGCGTGGTTTCTGTACTCCGTTTGAATTATGAGAGATGTATTTCCGCCGTTTTTCCCAAAATAATGTGTGAATTCATCTTGATGCTTGCCGCTTGTTTGCGAGAAACTTCCGTCCAATGTCAGCTTGAAAGAGCCGGAAATAAGCTCGGTGGATTTTGGCTCATTTTCCTTATTTTCTTTTTTACCGCATGCTGCAAGAACAGGCAGAAGCATAATGCAGGCAAATACACATAATCTGCGCATTTTTACGGATAAGATTTTCATTGTATTAACTCCTCTCAAAGGTATTTTATATAACATTGTTACGAACTCTGAAATGGTTCATTTTAATTATATCCGCGGGCTGCGGAGTTTTCACAAAGAATAATTTATCACAGGGAATGTGTGTTTTCAAGTATCGGCAGTAGGCACCCCTCCAAAAATTTCATCTGAGCGTTATATCAATTAATTCCCAGCTCTTCCATAATCTTATTGTGCCTTACTCCTTTTCTCTCATCAATTCACTCGTATATCCATCTCTAATCTGTAAATAAAACATCTCGGCTATTTATAATCATCCTTTATAAGTGAGAGTGCCATTAGACTGGTAGCAATATTTATTACAAATATCGATACAGCAGTTATGATAAATACCGCCCAGTCCATACCAAATCTTATCTTCATAAAATCACTGTGATAAAGTCCGGTCATGCCGTTTCCTGCGTAAAGAAGCCATGAAAGCCCATAGGCAACAAATATTCCAAGAAGTGCACCAAAAATTACTGATTCCACGCTTACCAGTATGCCCTCCGCGAGTACAGCTCTGCGAATCTCCCTTTTACTGAAACCGATATTGCGAAGCAGCCTTATCTCATTCCTTCTCTGCAGAATATCTGAAGACTTTACATTTGCAAGATTAAGCATGATAACAAAAAGAATTATAATTACAATTGTGTAAACTATCTTTTTAACCATCCTCACGCCATTATAATCAAAGTGTCCTTCCGTATCGATATAATATCCGTTCTCTTCAAGGTACCGCTGTATAGAGCCGTCTTCCTCCTCAACATCGGTATAGATATAGAACTCTAATATAGAAAAGTAATCATTACCATCTCTTACTACT
>CAMNAT010000216.1 GCA_946531785.1 uncultured Oscillospiraceae bacterium | reverse complement strand
TGCGCTCCCGGGCGTTTTATATATGAGACTTTACAAAGGAGAAAATTGCATGAAACCAATAATTAAAACCACATTACTCACCGTCGCGGCGGGATGCGCTGCGGCGGTCACAGCATCGGCGGCAGGTGATATATCCGTATTTGTGAACGGTGAGCCGCTTGAATCTGATGTGCCGCCCATCATCGAGAACGAGCGCACGCTCGTGCCGATGCGCGCGATATTTGAAGCCCTCGGCGCGGAGGTGTCATGGGATAACGATACCGCGACGGTAACGGCGAAAAAGGGCGGGGATACGCTCAGCATCACCATCGGCAGCAACATCCTGTATAAAAACGGCGCGGCAACGGAGCTGGATGTTCCGGCGAAGATCGTGGATGAGCGCACGCTCGTGCCTGTCCGCGCGGTGTCGGAGAGCTTTGATGCCGTGGTGGACTGGAACGGCGAAAAGCAGTCTGTGCTTATAACCACAGCTGAGCAGCCGGACTCTAAAGACGCGCCCGGAGCCGCATCCGGGCTGCTGCCGCTCGACACCTTAAGCGACGCGGATATGGCGTTATTAAAGGAGAAGGGCGAGCTTATCAGGTTCAGCTTTGAGCAGCTGAATATGCCGGCGTCTGTCCTTTCAGGCGAGAGGGATCTCTATGCGCTCATGACCGGGGACAAAAGGGACGAGCTTCGCGAGGATATATATAACGCGTGGAGAAAAAACGCGGCGGGGTATATTTTAAATATTCAGATAGCGTCCGATACCGAATATGAGCTTTCCACCCCGCTCGATCCGTCAAACCCCGACCTGCTCAAAGGATATGATAAGATCCTCAAGGCCGCGGGGCTTGACACGGAAACGATGTTCGACGGCGTATATGTGTCTGAGGCAAAGTCGGGAACACGCACCGCGGTGCTGAGCTTCAGGACGGCAGGCAGGATGACCGACTGCAAATATATCGGCATGACCGCGTCCAAGGGAAAAATAAGATATTTCACCGCCGAGAACGACATCATGCAGGCGGATATGTGGTATTTCTGCGAGGTGACAAACGACTACCGCGGCACGATCTCCGCATTCAAAAAGATGGATGCCGACACGGATCTGAAGTCCTTCGTGGCGCTGTGTGAAAAGGCATTTAACGAGAACCTGCAATCTACCGCAAGGAGCTCAAAATACCGCACAGGCGGCGAGGAAAAGCTCAACTGAACCGCGGCAAATATATTGAACACAGAAAAAAAATGACCCCCGGATCGGGGGTCAAAGGGGGCGCAGCCCCCTTTTTAAGTTCTCTTATATCGTTGCGGCTACCAGCATATTCATGTCGTACATGCCCGCGGGCTTGCCCGCCATGTACTTCGCCGCCTTGATCGCGCCGACAGCAAAGACCTCTTTGCTTGCCGCGTGATGCGAAAGCTCTATCACCTCGTCGTTGCCGGCGAAGATGATCTCATGATCGCCCACGATCGTGCCGCCGCGCACCGCGCTTATGCCGATCTCCGTCTGGCGGCGCTTTCTGCGCACGCTGTGGCGGTCGAACACATATTCCGCCGGATATGAAAGCGTCTCATCTATCGCGTCCGCGATAGCGAGCGCCGTTCCCGACGGCGCGTCGATCTTGCGGTTGTGATGCCGCTCGACGATCTCTATATCAAAATTGCCTTCGAGCAGCTTTGCCGCCTGCTTTGCAAGCGATATGAGCAGGTTTATACCGAGGCTCATGTTAGCCGAGAAGAACACCGGAACGGTCTCCGATGCTGCCCTGAACTCCTCCTTCTGCTCCGGACTGTAGCCGGTGGTCGCGAGGATCACAGGCGTCTTTGTCCTCTTGCAGTAGTCGAGGATGCTCGTCAGGCATGAGGGATGCGAAAAGTCGATCACCACATCCGCCTCGCCGTCAAACTCCCCTATCGAGCTTACTACCGGGTACGGGTTATCTATATCTGTGTTTATATCAACGCCGCAGACGATCTCCGCGTCCTCATCCTCGGCAACCAGACGGGAAATTACCTGACCCATCTTGCCGTTGCAGCCGTTCATGATTATCCTTGTCATAATGTATTTCTCCCGTTGATTATATAAGATTATACTTCTGGAGTGCCGCGGTGAGCGCTGCGAGGTTGTTCTCCTCCATCTCCGCGAGCGGCAGACGCAGATTGCCTACCTTCCAGCCCATGAGGCGCATAGCGGTCTTTACGGGGATCGGGTTCACCTCGATAAAGAGCTTGTTCATGAGGTCGAGATATGTAAGCTGCATATCCATCGCCTTTTTCACATCGCCGTCAAAGTATGCCTGGCAGAGCTCGTGCGCCTCCTTAGGCATTACGTTTGCGAATACCGAGATAACGCCCTTGCCGCCGAGTGACAGCGTGGGTACGATCATATCGTCATTGCCGGAATAGATATAAAGCTCGGGGATCTCAGCCGCGATCTTTGCTACGAAGCCGATATCACCGCTCGCCTCCTTGATGCCGACGATGTTCTCGACCTCGGCGAGCTTTTTGAGCGTGTCAAGCCCTATGCTCACGCCCGTTCTTGACGGTACGTTATAGAGGATAACGGGTACCTTCACCGAGTTTGCGATGGCCGTGAAATGCTCAACGAGTCCCTTCTGTGTTGTCTTGTTATAGTACGGCGTTACCTGAAGAATGCCGTCCACGCCGTATTCCTCCGCCTTCTTGGAAAGCGCGATAGCGTGCGCGGTCTCGTTCGAGCCGGTTCCGGCGATCACGGGTATCCTGCCCGCGGCCTTCTCCACCGTAAATCTTATCGCCTCAAGATGCTCCGCATCCGGCATCGTCGATGCCTCTCCGGTCGTGCCGCAGATAACGATAGCGTCTGTTCCGTTTTCTATATGCCACTCGATCATGTCGCCGAGAACCTCAAAGTTTATCTTGTATCCGTCAAACGGAGTTACGATAGCGACTGCCGAGCCGGTAAACGGTAATGTCTTTGCCATAGTGTTCCCCTTTCTCAATCCATATATCCCTTAGCTGTGAGCAGCTCTGCAAGCAGCACCGCGCCGCCTGCCGCGCCGCGAAGCGTGTTGTGGCTCATTGATACCATCTTATAGTCATACTGCGTCGATTCCCTGAGTCTGCCGCAGGAGATAGCCATGCCGCCGTCGATCTCGCGCGCAGTCCTTATCTGCGGCTGATCGGGCGTCTCCTCCTCGGTGTAGACATAGATGAACTGCTTTGGCGCGTGCGGAAGCTCCAGCTTCTGCGGCTCGCCCTTGTATGCGCGCCACATATCCTGTATCTCCTCCACCGACGGCTTCTTAACGCCGTCCTTGAACGAGAAGAATATAGCCGCCGTATGGCCGTTCGATACCGGCACGCGGTAGGTCTGGCACTCGATCTGTAAAGCAGTTGACGGGACGATCTCGCCGCCCTCGATCTTACCTAATATCTTGTTCGGCTCGACCTCGGACTTGTTCTCCTCGCCGCCTATGTACGGGATGAGGTTATCGACCATCTCCGGCCATGTCTCGAATGTCTTGCCCGCGCCTGATATCGCCTGATATGTCGTTACGAGCGCGTGATCTATCGGGTACTTTTCGTTTATTACCGCCATCGCCGGAAGATACGACTGCAGCGAGCAGTTCGACTTTACCGCGATGAAGCCGCGCTCTGTTCCGAGACGCTTGCGCTGCGCCGGTATTATCTCCAGATGCTCCGGATTGATCTCCGGGATTATCATGGGCACATCCGGCGTGTGGCGGTGCGCGCTGTTATTTGAAACAACCGGGCACTCAGCCTTTGCATAGCGCTCCTCCAAAGCCTTGATCTCGTCCTTTTTCATATCAACGGCGCAGAATACGAAATCGACCTTCTTCGCGATCTCCTCGACATCGTCCTGAGCGCTCATAACGGTCATATCCGCTACGCTTTCGGGGATATCTATATCCATGCACCACTTCTTGCCTACAGCCTCTCTGTACGGCTTGCCCGCGCTTCTGGGCGATGCAGCGAGCACCTCTATATCATACCACGGATGATCGAAAAGCAGAGTTATGAATCTCTGTCCGACCATGCCCGTAGCGCCTATTATTCCGACCTTATACTTATCCTTCATTTCCTGACCTTACCTCAATTCTCAATATTGAATCCTGATATATAAAAATCCAGTTGTATCTTATCACTCTTTACAGATGATGTCAAGGGTATATATATATAAATTTAAAATAAATATTGACAATTATATTGTTATATTATATAATTGAATACAGCAATATGATATATAATTCATGTAGAAAGGAGAAAATATCATGCAGAAATACGAGTGCCCCTGCGGCTATGTATATGATCCTGAGCTGGGCGATCCGGACAACGGCGTTGCTCCCGGAACGGCATGGGAGGATGTGCCCGAGGATTGGGTATGCCCGACCTGCGGATTGGGCAAGGATATGTTTGTTCCTGTTTGATGCATAAAAAAGCGTGCAGACCGGCTGCACGCTTTTTTTATTTTTTCAGCTTATCCAAGCTTATATGCTATGTCGTTCCAGAACAGCTCCTTTTCGAGAGCCTCTACCGTGG
>CAMNAT010000215.1 GCA_946531785.1 uncultured Oscillospiraceae bacterium | reverse complement strand
TATCCTTTATCTTAGCTAGAGCTTCAAAGTCGATTCCCTTCCAGTTTTCGGGATACTTGCCGTGGATGTTGCCGATGCCTGCTGCCAGGAAGTCAACACCGAGATCTGCGATCATCTTGCACTCGTTGGGATCTGCGATCTCGCCCGCGCCTATAACGCCATCCTCTTCACCGCCTATAGAGCCTACCTCGGCCTCGATCGACATACCCATGTTATGAGCTACATTTACAAGCTCCTTTGTCTTTGCGATGTTCTCATCAATGGGGAAGTGTGAGCCGTCAAACATGATCGAGGAGAAGCCTGCCTTCACGCACTTATAGCAGCCTTCATATGTACCGTGATCAAGATGAAGCGCAACGGGAACCGTGATCTTGAGCTCCTCCATCATTGCCTTTACCATTGCCGATACTGTGCCGAAGCCTGTCATGTACTTGCCCGCACCCTCAGAAACTCCGAGGATTACCGGAGAATTGTTCTCCTGCGCTGTGAGCAGAACAGCCTTTGTCCACTCAAGATTGTTGATGTTGAACTGACCTACCGCATAGTGGCCCTCAACCGCCTTCTTTAACATTTCAGTTGCTGAAACTAACATAATATATTTCCTCCTTAATAATATAATACAAATTGATCGAATTCGGGATGCTTCATTCTTTTACTCCGAGCTTTTTCTCTCTTGCATAGAAGAACAGATATTGCTGTGCAATCCCGCCGAGTCTGCCGAATTTTTTATCGGCAAAGCCCGATAGCGTTTTTACGCTCTGCGGCTCGCCGTCAAACCAGCATAGCTCAGTTACCCGCTTTATCCATACATCTATCGGATAGGCATCGCATCTGCCGAGCCCGAAAAGAAGAACACAGTCGGAAACCTTGTTGCCTACGCCCCATATACCCATGAGGGCTTTTTTTGCATCAGGCGTTGAAAGCGTCTTTATCATTTCAAGATCGAGCCTGCCCGATACTACATCATCGGCGCATTGTTTTATGTACTTATCCCTGAAGCCTGCCCGGATAACGCCGAGCTCTTCAAGAGATAGGGCTGCTATACGCTCGGGAGTCGGGAAGGAGTAGCAGATACTGCCCTCAAATTCGTGAGCCTTGCCAAAGCTTTCGCAAAGCTGCCTGATGATCTTTTTTATCCTTGGGATGTTGTTGCTCGCGGATATTATAAATGAAATAAGCGTTTCCCAGAGCTCCTGGCGAAGTATGCGGATACCTGTGCCGTATTTTACGGCATCCAGCATGATCGCATCATTGTCACGCGTAAGCTCGGCCTTGATCGCGGAATAGTCTCGGTCAAGATCAAGATATCCGCGCCAGATGTCGTTGAAATCCTCAATACTCGTGTTATGAAGGATAACATCAGTTCCGCGCTTTGAAACGCGTGTTGTTCTGCCGAATGCGGTGCCTGTATAGGAGCCGTCAGGATTCTGATCAAACCTGAAGCATTGACCGCAGTCAAAAATATGAGCAGGCTCAAAATCCGCCTGATCTGCTATTATAATATCGTGATTTTTCTCATAAACATCCATACAATCATTATAGCACAACTTTTTTGTGTTAGCAATAGTCAAATCAAAAAAATTTATTATTTTTCAAATATTCAAAAATATGTTGCAATATTTTGCATTTTATGCTAAAATCAATACAGAGTGGGTTATTTATGGGTCAGTATCAGGAGGATAAAATGGCTAAAACGGAACGACAAAAGCTGAAGCTTTGCTATTTGATAGAATTTTTTAAAAGAAAGACGGATGCTGAGCATCCCGCAACTATTTCGGATATCATAGATCATCTTTCCGAGTATGGCATTCTCGCGGAGAGAAAGAGCATATACCGTGATATCGCTGCTATGGAGGAGCTGGGATATGAGATAGTTTCCGTGCATAATAAGAAATTCAGCTATTATCTCGGAAGCCGCGACTTTGAAACGGCGGAGCTGAGACTGCTTGTTGACGCTGTTCAGGCATCGAGGTTCATAACCGGAAAAAAGTCGAATGATCTTATTAAAAAGCTTGAATCGCTTGCAACGGAATATGATGAAAAGAAGCTGAATTCACAGGTGTATGTCACCAACAGGATAAAGTCATCGAATGAGAGCATATATTATAATGTGGATTCCATCCACTGCGCTATCCAGGAGAACAAGCGTATAATATTCAAGTATTTCGACTGGGATGTAACGAAGCACAGGATATACCGCAAAAGCGGCGGGATATACGAGGTCAGCCCTTGGGCGCTTATCTGGCATAACGAGAATTATTATCTTATAGGCTTTGACAGTGCGGAGGGGATAATAAAGCATTACAGAGTCGATCGCATGAACGCGATAGATATGGTCGATATTGAGCGTGAGGGCAGGGATGCCTTCAAGGAGCTCGATGTGGCGTTGTATGTGAAAAAGTTTTTTGGCATGTATAACGGTGAGATAGTAAGTGTTACGCTCCGATGCTCAAACGAAATCACAAATTCGGTCATAGACATGTTTGGCTCCGACGCGGACTTCAAGACTAACGAGGGTGAGGATACCTTTGATGTTACGGCTGAGGTAGCGTTGACGCCGGTTTTCCTCTCGTGGGTTTTCATGTTCGGCGGCAAGGTCAGGATAATCGAGCCGTCCGAGGCGGCAGCCCAATTAAAGGAAATGGCGAAAGCTGTTTTGGAACAGTGAAGATACTGAATGCAATGACCGCTCCGTGCGGTGCTGACAGAAGCTGCGAGGATTGTCCAAACGGCTATTGTCCTTTGAGGATCACAAAAGACAAGGATATGACCGTTGTGTCTGACTTCAGCTATAAGCCTGAGACTGCCGACGGCATAGCAATAGATATCGGTACGACGACTATAGCGGCGGTAAGATATGAAAACGGTCACGCAATAGCTGCTGATAGTGTGATAAATTGTCAGCGAAGATGGGGCGCGGATGTAATATCGCGCATACTTGCGTCGACCTCCGGCGCGTCGGATGAGCTCAGATCGGCTGTGCGCGGTCAGGTGTCCGGACTTATACAAGCCTTGGGCGGAGCCGGAAAAAGAACAGTCATAGCCGGAAATACGGCTATGATAAGCCTTTATATGGGCTGGGATTGCACAGGGCTCGGCAGATATCCGTTTACGGCGTATAAAACGGATACAGTTTATGATGGTCAGCTAATAATACCCGGCGCGGTGAGCGGTTTTATCGGCGGCGATATAACCTCGGGACTCTATATGTGCGGCTTTGACAAAAATGAAGCTGTAAATATGTATATAGATATCGGTACAAACAGCGAGATGGTGATCGGCAATAAGCACGGTATTCTCTGCACATCCGCGGCGGCGGGTCCTGCATTTGAGGGCGGCAGGATAAGTTGCGGAACAGGCGCGATACCGGGCGCTATATGGTCGGTATCACTAAGAGATAAAGGGGTAAAAACCATTGGAGGAAAGGAGCCGACGGGCTTATGCGGCACTGGTCTGATCGAGCTTATATATGAGCTGCTTCAAGCCGGATATATAGACAAAACAGGTCTTTTGTGTGACGAGTATTCCGAAGGCTTTGCCCTTACGGAGGATATTGTGCTTTATCAGAGGGATATCCGTGAGCTGCAGACGGCAAAGGGAGCTATCCGTGCCGGGATGGAGCTGCTCATGGATGAATACGGCTCAGACGATATTGAAAACATTTATATCGCCGGAGGCTTCGGGAAATGGCTCGATATAGATAAGGCATGCGGCATAGGGCTTTTGCCTGATAGGTGCCGGGATAAATACCGCATTGTCGGCAACGGTTCTCTGGGCGGCGCGGTAAAGGTGCTTGAGAAAGGCATAGACGGGATAGAACATATTCGTTCTGTCGCAAAGGATTTCCCACTAGCAGAAAAAAGCGATTTTTCGGAATTGTTTCTTAAATATATGGAATTTTAAGGAGGACAGCTTATGTCTGAGTTTTTAAAAAATGAATTGTCGGATATAACAAGAAATCTTATTTCTGACTATAATGAGAATAAATTTATCGATAAGACTGATATTTTCAATCAGCCGGATAAACGGGCGATCGTAGATATTCTGCACAAGCTGCAGCAGATATTCTTCCCGGGCTTTTTTAAGGACAGCCCGTATAAGTCGTACACCGTCGAGGCTACTGTTGCGATGCTTATTGAGGATGTAATGTATAATCTCATAAAGCAGATAGCCATCGTTCTGAAGTATGATCATAAATGCGCCGAAGCCTCGCAGGAGGTGCTGCAATCGGCTGCGGAGCGCATCGCGGTAAGGTTTTTCAAAACGATACCCAAGGTTCGATCTCTTATAGAAACGGATGTACAGGCAAGCTTTGACGGAGATCCGGCGGCATATAATAAAGAAGAGATAGTTGTGAGCTATCCGGGCTTTTATGCGATATTTGTGAACCGGATAGCGCACGAGCTGTTTTTGCTGAATGTACCGCTGATACCGAGGATAATGACCGAGCATGCGCATAGCCTTACAGGCATTGACATCCATCCGGGCGCGACCATCGGCAAATACTTCTGTATCGACCACGGTACGGGCATAGTGATC
>CAMNAT010000214.1 GCA_946531785.1 uncultured Oscillospiraceae bacterium | reverse complement strand
TATATCATTTTCGGTTATGTACATTCTATCCCCCCATTCGGGGTATATTATACCATATTTTTAACGGAAAGTCAGCAGATTTGGATTTATTGTACTATAAAAGGCATACAAAAAAAGAGGATGCCCAGCATCCTCTTTGTATATCAATCCATCATTTTTGATAAGAATGACTTGGTTCTCTCATTTTTCGGGTTATTGATAACTTCATCTGGCGCGCCGTCCTCCAGCACGATTCCGTCATTCATAAAGATTATCCTGTCCGCAACATTGCGCGCAAATTCGATCTCGTGCGTTACGATTATCATCGTCATGCGCTTTTTTGCAAGCTCCTTGATGATCCTCAGTATCTCCTGTGTGATCTCGGGATCAAGCGCCGAGGTCGGCTCGTCAAAGAACAGTATCTTCGGCGATAACGCAAGCGCGCGGGCGATCGATACCCTCTGCTGCTGTCCGCCGGACAGCTCGCACGGATACGATGTGAGCTTATCCTCAAGCCCGACATTTTCAAGCATCTCCACTGCCTGAGCGCCGATCTCCGCAAGTATAATCTTCTTGTTCTCCCTATAATCCGGCCGCTCCTTTGCCAGAAGCTTCGGAGCGAGCGTCACATTCTCGATAACATTATACTGCGGGAACAGGTTGAACGACTGGAACACCATCCCGAAATTGAGCTGACGCTTTCTCAGCTCCTTCGGCGACGGCTTCTTCTCCGCCGCATCGAATATGCATTCGCCGTCAACGAATATCTGTCCGCTCGTTGCTGTCTCCAGAAAGTTTATGCATCGCAAGAGCGTTGTCTTTCCGCTTCCGGATGAGCCTAAAATGGCGATTATCTCGCCCTGCTCCATAGAGAAATCTATTCCCTTCAACACCTCGGTATCACCGAAGCTTTTACAGATGCCCTTTACTTCAAGTCTTGGCATTACATACTCCTCCTCTTACGCATGATAGTAGCTCATTTTCTTCTCCAGCCAGTTAAAGAGAAGCGTGAGTATTCCGCACATCACGAGGAAGTACAGCGCAGTAGCAAACAGCGGCCAGATCACGCCCTGCTTTGAGAATTGCTCCGCCTTCATGAGTATTTCCGTTACCGCAATGGTACGCGCGAGCGAGGTGTCCTTTACAAGCGTCATTATCTCGTTGCCCATCGGCGCCATGATACGCTTTACCACCTGCATGAGGATTATCCTGAAAAACACCTGTGTTTTTGTGAGTCCGAGCACCTGACCTGCTTCATACTGCCCCTTGGGGATGCTCTCTATTCCGCCGCGGTATATCTCCGAGAAGTATGCCGCATAGTTGATCGCAAACGCGATCATCGCCGCAGTCATTCTTGACTGCATCGGCGCGTTGAACAGCAGTCCCGGCACATAGAACACAACGAAAAGCTGCAGCATGAGCGGTGTGCCGCGTATGATCCATACAAAGGTACGCGAAACAGCCATGAGCGGCTTGAACTTTGACATTGAACAGTATGTTATCACCAGTCCGAGCGGTACCGCCGCTATTATAGTCACAAAGAACAGCAGCAGGTTCTGCCCGAAGCCCTCAAACAGAGAGTACCATCTGGCACCCTCCGGTCCGAGGTCGTTGAGAAAACCAAATATATTACCCATTATTATTTAACTATGATGAGATCCTTGAGTCCGTACTTATCAGCTATCTGATCGAGTGTTCCGTCAGCCTTGAGCTCTGCCATTGCAGTGTTGACTGCCTCGGTTATATCCGAGCCCTTTCTGAACGCAACACCGTACTGCTCTGACTCATAGTTGTTATCTATGATCGCAAGCTCCTCATAGCTTGTGCCCTTGCCTACCGAGCTGCCCGCCATTACATAGTCGATGACAGCAACATCAGCTGTGCCTGCCTTTACCTCCATGAGCGCCGTAGCCTGCGACTGAACTGTTGTATAGGTCGCCTTTGCAAATGCCGCGTCAGTCTTTGCGAGATCCTCGCCTGCCGAGCCGCCCTCAGCAACTACCTTTGCGCCATCAAGGCTTTCCTTGTACTTATCGACATTATCTGCCTTTACAACGAGCACCTGTCTGTTTTCCATATACGGGATCGAGATCGACATAGCCTCCTTGCGCTCGTCATTGATCGTCATTCCGTTCCAGATACAGTCTATCTGCTTTGACTTGAGCTCAAGCTCCTTTGAATCCCAGTCGATGAGCTGGAACTCAGCCTTTACGCCGAGCTTTTCACATACCGCCTTTGAAAACTCTGTCTCAAAGCCTGTGAAGTTTCCGTCTGCGTCTATGTAGTTGAGCGGAGCAAATTCCGTATAGCCGATAACCAGCTTACCTGCTGTCGCAAGATCGGTAAGCGCTGCTGTGCTCTCTGTTTTTGCCTTAGTATCCTCTGCTGCCTGCTTGCTTGCGGTGTTGCCGCAGCCTGCCATTGCAGCTGCCATAACAACTGCCGATGCAAATGCAAGAATTCTCTTCATTTTCATTTTAAATTCCTCATTTCATAGATTTTTTTGCATTATTATGCATTTTAATTGTACCACATAGGAAAAAAGCTGTCAAGTATTTTTTACCTGACAGCTTTATATTTCGGTATTTTATTTGCTGAGATCCAAGCTTCTTATAGTGTTTCTGAGCGGAAGCACGAACGACGGCGATACCGAAAGCTCGTCTACCCCCATCCTCAAAAACCGCTCCGTAAGCTCCATATCCGCGCCCAGCTCGCCGCATATGCCCGTCCAGATGCCGTTATCGTGCGCGTTTTTAGCTACCATGCCTATCATGCGCAGCACAGCCTCATGGTGCGGATCGAAGAATTCATCCAGCTTCGGGTTCTGGCGGTCTATCGCCATTGTGTACTGCGAAAGGTCGTTTGTGCCGATGCTGAAGAAGTCTACCTCCTTGGCTAAAAGGTCGCTTATCATCACAGCCGCCGGAGTCTCGATCATGATGCCCTCCTCGACATCATTATACGGGATGCCCTCAGCCGTAAGCTCCGCCTTTACTTCCTTGGAGATCGCCTTGATCCTTTTAAGCTCCGCAAGTGATGTTATCATCGGGTACATTATGGCTATCTTGCCGTATTTGGATGCGCGGTACAATGCACGGAGCTGAGTTTTGAATATCTCCGGACGCGTAAGGCATATCCTTATCGCCCTCAGTCCCATTGCCGGGTTCTCTTCCTTATCCAGCTTAAAATAGTCCGCCTGCTTGTCTGCGCCTATATCGAGCGTTCTGATGATAACACGCTTGCCCGACATCTTCTGCGCTACCTCTTTATATATCGCAAACTGCTGCTCCTCGGTGGGATAGTCGCTGTTTTCAAGATATATGAACTCGCTGCGGAAAAGACCAATGCCGCCGGCATCGTTTTCAAGCACATACGGGATATCCTTGAGGTTGCCGATGTTTGCATATACCATGACGGAGCGTCCGTCCTTGGTGACATTGTCCTTGCCCTTCAGCTCCTGCAAAAGCCTGCGCTTTCTAAGCTCCTCGTCGCGGCGCTGCTCCATCTTTCTGAGCGTTTCCTCATCGGGATCAACATATACAACGCCGTTGGTGCCGTCAACGACCGCGAGCTTGCCCTCAAGCTCCGGTGACAGCTCTATATCCACGCCTATCAGCGCGGGTATGTTCATCGTGCGCGCAAGTATCGCGGTATGCGAATTTGTCGAGCCGTGTACCGTTACGAATGACAGCACCTTGTCCTTATCGAGCTGTACTGTCTCACTCGGCGCGAGATCGTCAGCAAGGATTATGACGGGCTCGTTTGTGTTCACTCCCGCGGCATCCGCATTCAGAAGAATGCGGACTATGCGCTCTGAAATATCCTTTACATCCGCGGCGCGCTCCTTCATATACGCGTCATCCATTGACGCGAACATCTCGGCAAAGTTGTCCGCGGTTATGCCGACAGCAAACTCCGCGTTCACCGACTGATCGGTGATGATGTTGTTTACCGAATCCAGATAATCCTCATCCTCAAGCATCATCTGATGTATCTCAAATATAGCCGCGTTCGCCTCGCCGACCTCCTTGAGCGCCTTGTCATACAATGCCGCAAGCTGCTCCTGAGCCTCCGCCCTTGCGGCCTCGAACCTCTCCCGCTCCTTGGCGGTATCTGAGATGGTGCGGCGCACTATGCGCTGCTGCTCCTTTGCAAATACATGCAGCTTGCCTATCGCCACACCGCCGTATACGCTCTTGCCGTTATATGTCTTCATTGGGTCATACCTCCTTTTTTTATAGAATGACAGATCGCGGCTGCCCAAATGAGCAGCCGCTCTGTTTTTACAGATTAGCCTTCATGAATGCCTCAAGCTCTGCCGCAGCCTTATCCTCATCGGGGCCCTCGACAGTGATCGTTACCTCATGGCCCTGTTTTGCAGCAAGACCCATAACACCGAAGATGCGCTTTGCGTCTACCTGCTTGCCGTCCTTCGCGATCTTTACGCTCGACTCAAACGACTTTGCAGCCTTAACGAACTCCCCTGCGGGTCTTGCGTGGATACCCTCGGGATCTGTGATAAC
This sequence comes from uncultured Oscillospiraceae bacterium, assembly GCA_946531785.1. GTDB lineage: Bacteria > Bacillota > Clostridia > UBA1381 > UBA1381 > Ornithomonoglobus. The sequence goes on along the minus strand of CAMNAT010000214.1, from coordinate 39 downwards.
ATAACTGAATTCTTTCATTGTTTTGTCCTCCTTGATATG
>CAMNAT010000213.1 GCA_946531785.1 uncultured Oscillospiraceae bacterium | reverse complement strand
AACGGCACGCCGAGCCGCTTTGATGCCTCCTGCGCGACAAGCTGACCCATACGCGTTATCTTGAACGCGGTCTTCTTGACAGTCTCGGCAACGATGCCGAAGTCCTCGCCCTTTACCTTTTCAAGAGCATTCTTCACAACTCCCGGGCCGGAAACGCCCACATTTATCACGCACTCGCCCTCGCCCTCGCCTAAGAACGCGCCCGCCATGAACGGGTTGTCCTCAACGGCGTTGCAGAACACAACGAGCTTTGCGCACGCAAAGCCGCTCGTATCCTTTGTAAGCTCCGCGGCGCGCTTTATGATAGTACCCATCTCGCGCACAGCGTCCATATTGATGCCCGCGCGGGTCGAGCCGATGTTCACGCTGGAGCATACAAGATCTGTTGCCGCAAGCGCCTCGGGGATGGACTCGATGAGTACCCTTTCGCCCTTTGTATAGCCCTTATGCACCAAAGCGGTATAGCCGCCCAGAAAGTTCACGCCCACCGCCTTTGCCGCGCGGTCGAGAGTCTTTGCGATCTGAACGCACTTCTCCACCGTCGGATCGTCTAAAGCGTCAACGAGCGTCGCTATCGGCGTTACCGATATGCGCTTGTTGATGATCGGTATGCCGAACTGCTTTTCTATATCCTCGCCTGTTTTTACAAGGTCGCGGGCAAGCGTCGTTATCTTGTTATATATCCTCTCGCAGACTGTGTCTATATCCTGCGACGCGCAGGACTTCAGCGAAATTCCCATAGTGATCGTGCGGATGTCAAGATGCTCCCGGTCGATCATATGGATGGTCTCGGTTATTTCATATGGATTTATCATGCCTGTCACCTGTTATATTCTATGCATCGAAGTGAAGATCTCCTCGCGCTGAACATGGATGGTGAGACCCATCTCCTTCTCCGCCGCCGCGAGGTTGTCCGAGATATCCTGAACGGAGATCTCCCCGCCGTCAAACTCGACCATCATTATCATGGTGAACATGTCGCCCATGATCGTCTGCGAAATATCGGCAATGTTCACGCCGCTCTCATACAGCACATTGCTCACGCGCGCGATTATTCCCTTTTTGTCCTTGCCGACTACTGTTACTATTGCTTTCATATCAACCATTCCTTTGTCTTAGTGCTTCATACATCAAAACTGATGCCGCTACGGATGCGTTGAGCGAATTTATCTCGCCGCGCATCGGTATCGACGCAATAAAGTCGCATTTTTCGCGCACAAGACGGCTTATACCGCTACCCTCGCTGCCTACGACTATGCCTATCGCGCCCTTGAAGTCTATATCATACATGCTCTTTCCATCCATATCAGCGGCTGTTATCCACAGCCCCTCGCGCTGCAGCTCCTCTATCGCGGATGCGATATTTGTCACCTTCGCCACCGGAGTATGCTCCGCCGCGCCCGCCGACGTTTTCATCACGACGCTGTTCACGCCCGCCGCGCCGCGCTTTGGTATGATCACGCCCGAGGCGCCCACACAGTTCGCGGTACGGATTATCGCGCCCAGATTATGCGGGTCGGTGATCTTGTCGCAGATGATGACGAACGGACTCTCGCCCTTCGCCCTCGCGCGGGATAGGATATCCCTTACCGTCACATAGCTGTACGCGCTCACCATCGCGATCACGCCCTGATGATTGCCGCCCTCGGCGAGCTTATCGAGCTTCGCCGCGTCGGTCTGCTGCACGACGATGCCGCGCTTTTTCGCAGCGTCTATTATCGGCACCAGCGCATGAGAATACGCGCCCTTCTTTATCAGCAGCTTATCGACAGCCCGATCCGTCTTTAAAAGCTCGCTGACCGGGCCGCGCCCGAAAATAAGATCTTCCATAATATACCCTAAAAACACAGCAGGATCTTACCTGCTGTGCATTCCTCCCTTTTGGGGGAATTACGCAAAGAAGATCGTGCGCCCGCGCAAGCGAATCTATACATGAGTATGTGAGCGCGCGCGGGTGTATGAGCTTCAAAGCGAAATTGCTCCAAAATTACTTACTGAGAAACTTGTCGTGTATTGCATTTACCGCGCGCTCAGCGTCCTTGCGGGCAACGAGCACCGATACCTTGATCTCAGATGTCGCGATCATGTTTATATTTACATGCGCGTTCGACAGCGCCTCGAACATGCCCGACGCTACGCCGGTGTTGTTTACCATGCCCGCGCCGACGATGGATACCTTCGATACCTCGTTCGACCACTTGATCTCACGCGCGTTGATGATGCCCTTGTTCTCCTCGAGCAGCGCCAGAGTCGCGTCAAGATCGCCCTCAGCTACTGTGAAGCTGATATCCTTGGTCTTGCCGTCGCCTATCGACTGGATGATAAGATCAACGCTTATGCCTGCCTTTGCCACCATTCCGAATACCTGGAACGCCTTGCCCGGAGTATCCTCCACGCCGCAAAGAGATATCCTTGCAACATCATTGTCCCTTGTTACACCTCTTACGAGCATCTTTTCCACTTGTGAAACCTCCTTGACATATGTTCCCTCGTTATTGTTCAGGCTCGAGCGAACCGATAATTTTACATTGTATTTCTTAGCCATTTCCACACTTCTGTTATGGAGTACATTCGCGCCCAGTGACGCGAGCTCGAGCATCTCGTCATAGGAGATCTCCTCAAGCTTATATGCGCTCTTGCATATCCTCGGATCGGCAGTATATACGCCGTCAACATCGGTGTATATCTCGCACACATCCGCATGCAGCGCCGCCGCAAGCGCTACCGCCGAGGTATCGCTGCCGCCGCGGCCCAGAGTGGTGATGTCATCATATTTATTAAGACCCTGGAAGCCCGCGACTATCACTATCCTGCGGCGGTCAAGCTCTGCCTGGAGCCGCTCGGTGTCGATTGTCTTTATACGCGCGTTCGTGTACTTCGTGTCAGTCCTGAACCCCGCCTGCCAGCCGGTGAGCGAGATCACCGGATAGCCGAGCTTTTCGATCGCCATTGCCAAAAGCGATATCGAGATCTGCTCGCCGGTCGAGAGCAGCATATCCATCTCGCGCTTTGACGCATCGGGATTGATCTCCTTCGCCTTCTCGATCAGCTCGTCTGTCGTGTCGCCCTGCGCCGATACCGCTACGACAACATTGTTGCCCGCCTTATACGTATCGGTGATGCGCCTTGCGACATTCATCACTCTTTCGGCATCCTTTACCGAGGTGCCGCCGTACTTCTGCACTACAAGTTTCATTTTCTGTTATACCTTCTTTCCCTTTTATAGCTATCAGTCTAATATCCGTATCGCCGTTTTTACGGCAGAGCGTACCGCGTCCATCTCGCCCGCGGTCATGTATCCGGTCATGAACACATTCTCATCCCCGAGGCTCTTGAACTCCTCCACCTTGCCGAATACCGCGATATCCGCATCCTTATCGGCTCTTACGAAATATCTGAACTTCTTTTCGTCGCGGTCAGCGGTGAGATCCTCATCCGCCTTGACCCAACCGATATTGCGGGTCTTTCCGTAATGCTCGACAGCGTCGATTATATCCGCTACCACCGCCGATGCCGTTGGCAGCTTGCCCGCGCCGGGGCCGTAGAACATCACATCGCCCACAGCGTCGCCGTTTACGAGGACGGCGTTGAATACATCGTCAACACCCGCAAGCATACTGTGCTTATTTATCATCATCGGCGCGACATGCGCATACACCCTGCCATTCTCCAGGAACTCCGCATATCCGATGAGCTTTATGACCGAATCGAGCTGCTCGGCATGCTTTACATCCTCAAGCGTGATGTCGGTTATGCCCTCGGTGCTTATGCGCGTGTAGTCTATGCTCTTACCCGCCGCAAGCGACGCTAAGATCGCTATCTTGCGGCACGCGTCATGCCCCTCGATATCCGCCGCAGGGTTGCGCTCGGCATAGCCGTTTGCCTGCGCCTGCTTCAGAGCGCTTGCAAAGCTCTTGTCGTTGGTTATCATCTGATATAAAATATAGTTGGTGGTACCGTTGAGTATACCCGCTATCTTCTTTATATTGTTTGCCGCAAGGCAGCGCGCAAGAGGTCTCAGCACAGGTATGCCGCCGCCGACGCTCGCCTCAAAGAGGTAGTTTACACCGGTCTCCCTTGCGATCTCCAAAAGCTCCGAGCCGTAGGTCGCGACAAGCTCCTTGTTTGATGTTACCACGCTCTTGCCCGCAAGCAGAAGATCACGCGTGAACTCATATGCCGGATGCAGTCCGCCCATCACCTCCGCGACCACCGATATCCCCGGGTCGTTTATAATGTCATTCACATCCTTGGTGAAAAGCTCCTTTTCGGGATGATCACTGAAATCGCGGATATCGAGTATGTATTTCAGCTCGATCTCCTCGCCGCAGCTTGCAGCGAGCTTATCCGCATTCATTCTTATGATCTCATAAACACCGCTGCCTACGGTACCGTATCCCATAATTGCCGCCTTTGCCATGCTTCTTCCTCCGATCAACTGTATAATTATCCTATATTATAACAATATAACACTATTGTTAAGAATTATATCATAATTATTACAAGCTGTCAATCAGATTTTTAGCCTAAACACCGGTTTTGACAGA
>CAMNAT010000212.1 GCA_946531785.1 uncultured Oscillospiraceae bacterium | reverse complement strand
ACTCGGACTGATAGCTGCGGGCGGCGCTCCGGCTGATGTTGTGCGCGAGCAGATAAGAAAGTGCAGAACGCTTACCGATAAGCCGTTCGGCGTGAATGTGATGCTGATGTCACCGTTCGCTGACGAGGTGATGCAGGTAGTTATCGAGGAAAAGACGGCGGTCGTAGCGACCGGCGCGGGCAATCCGGGTAAATATATGGACGCGCTCAAGGCGGCAGGCGTCAAGGTGCTTCCGGTCATTGCAAGCGTGGCGATGGCAAAGAGAATGGAAAAGATGGGCGCTGACGCGGTCATAGCCGAGGGTACAGAGGCAGGCGGACATATCGGCGAGATAACTACGATGTGTCTCACTCCGCAGGTAGCGGACGCGGTAGAGATACCGGTAGTCTGCGCCGGAGGAATAGCTGATGTGCGCGGCGCTGTTGCGGCGTTCGCACTGGGCGCGGACGGCATCCAGGTCGGAACGCGCTTCATCTGCTCAGAAGAGTGCATAGCTCACGAGAACTATAAGCAGGCTGTTATAAAGGCAAAGGATCGTGACGCGGTCGTTACGGGCAGAAGTACAGGCGCGCCGGTAAGAGCGCTCAAGAATAAGCTTACAAGAGAGTATCAGAGACTTGAGAGCGAGAACGCTTCCTTTGAGGAGATCGAGCAGCTAGGCGTAGGCGGACTCCGCCGCGCATTCATGGACGGTGATACTCAGATGGGCTCGCTCATGGCGGGACAGAGCGCGGCAATGGTAACGAGAATAGAGCCGTGCGCGGATATAATAAAGAGTTATTTTGAAGATATAGATGCCGTTCTCGGTAGTATTAAGGAGAGAATGTAATGGGTAAGACAGCATTTTTGTTTGCCGGACAGGGCTCGCAGGCTCCCGGAATGGGAAAGGAGCTTGCGGATAACTTTCCGTGCGCTATGGCGGCATTTGACGAGGCGACAGAGGCGCTCGGCTTTGATATAAAGGACATGATCTTTAACGGCGATCAGGAAACGCTCATGATCACCGAGAACACGCAGCCCACGATAGTCACAATGAGTGTTGCGGCGCTCAGAGTGCTTGAGGAAAAGGGCATCAAGGCGGATGTTGTCGCGGGTCTCAGCCTCGGCGAATACACTGCTCATGTAGCGTCAGGCTCGCTGAAATTCGCTGATGCCGTTAAGCTCGTTAAAAAGCGCGGCAAGTTCATGCAGGAGGAGGTTCCTGTCGGTGTCGGCGCAATGGCGGCGATAATCGGGCTTTCGGCGGATCAGGTTCGCGAGGCGGCGGAGAAGGCGTCGGAGGTCGGTGTCTGCACAGGCGCAAACTTCAACTGCCCGGGGCAGATAGTTGTTTCCGGCGAGGTCGCGGCGGTAGATAAGTGCTGCGAGATAGCAAAGGAAATGGGCGCAAAGCGCGCAATAAAGCTTGCTGTATCGGCTCCGTTCCACTGCTCGTTGTTAGAGGGCGCGGGCGAGAAGCTTGCAAAGGAAATGGAAGGCGTCGAGGTATATGATATGGCTATCCCCGTCATCACGAATGTGACCGGAGATTATGTAAACTCAAAGGATGATATCAAGCCGCTCTTAAAGGCGCAGGTATCGAACTCCGTATTGTGGGAGGACTCGATAAGAAGAATGATAGCCGACGGGGTGGACACCTTCATCGAGATAGGCCCCGGCAAGGCGCTTTCGGGCTTTATGAGAAAGATAGATAAGAGCGTAAGGGTATTCAATGTAGAGGACATGGCATCCCTTGAAAAAACTCTTGCAGGACTGGAGGAATAAATTATGTTAACCGGAAAAACAGCGATAATAACAGGCTCAGGCCGCGGCATAGGCAAGGCGGTAGCGGTAAAGCTCGCATCGCTCGGCGCGAATATCGTTATAAATGATATACCGGCATCGACGGACGCGGATGCGACTTGTGAGGAGATCAAGGGCATGGGGGTCGGATGCATATGCATAAAGGGCGATGTCACGAATATTGATGATGTAAAGGCTCTTGTAGACGGCGCGGTAAAGGAGTTCGGCAAGGTGGATATATTTGTGAACAATGCCGGCATCACCCGTGACGGGCTCATGCTCCGCATGAGCGAGCAGGACTGGGATATGGTCATGAACATAAACCTCAAGGGCGCGTTCAACTGCATAAAGACCGTAGCCCGTCCGATGATGAAGAACAAGGGCGGCTCGATAATAAATATGGCATCGGTAGTCGGCGTTATGGGCAACGCCGGACAGGCAAACTATGTCGCGTCCAAGGCGGGGCTTATCGGTCTTACAAAGACCACCGCGAAGGAGTTTTCATCGCGCGGCATACGCTGCAACGCGGTAGCGCCGGGCTTTATAAAGTCGGCAATGACCGACAAGCTGCCTGACGATGTGAAGGCAAAGTATTACGAGGGCATCCCGCTCGGACGCTTCGGCACAGCCGATGATATAGCGGACTGCGTAGCATTCCTTGCATCTGATATGTCATCCTATATAACCGGTCAGGTTATATGTGTAGACGGCGGATTGGTCATGTAACTTTGATATAATTTTCCGCTTGGGAATTTTATATATATGAAAAACAATTAAACGGACTACTCGAAAGGAGGTGTACATTGCAATGGAGGAATTTGAGAGAGTAAAGGCGGTCATAGTTGACCAGTTAGGCGCAGATGAGAGCGCGGTTACACCGGAGGCTTCTTTTGTGGATGATCTCGGTGCTGACTCACTTGATATAGTAGAGCTCATAATGGGACTCGAAACAGAATTCGACATCGAGATCCCGGACGAGGAGGCAGAGTCGATCAGAACAGTCGGCGATGCAGTTGATTATATAAAGAGTCACCAGTAATTTCGGAACAAATACACTTTGAATTTCGAGAGGTGCGGCGGCATGTCTGCCGTACCTACCGATGTTCGGTGTGTTCCGGCTTTGATTTGATAAAACTATCTATAGTTTAGAGATATATAAGTAGGAGGTACAGCTATGAAAAGAGTTGTAGTGACCGGTGTCGGCGCAGTTACGCCTATAGGTAATGATGCAAAGACCTTCTGGCAGAACATCAAGGACGGCGTGAGCGGCATTGACTATGTCAAGGTGTTTGACGCGTCGGGACTGAAAACGCAGATAGCCGGCGAAATAAAGGATCTTGAGGTCACGGATTTTATCGAGAGGAAGGAAGCAAGGAAGATGGATCGCTGTACTCAGTTCGCGGTCATCGCGGCGACTGAGGCGGTAAAGGATTCCGGACTTGATATGGAAAAGGAAGACCCGTGGCGCGTAGGCTGTATCACCGGCTCGGGAATAGGCGGCATCCTCACCTTTGAGGAGCAGCACACTAATTTTATGGAAAAGGGACCGGGGCGGGTAAGCCCGTTCTTCATCCCGATGATGATAGCGAACATGGCACCGTGCCAGATCGCTATAAAGTTCAATGCAAAGGGCGTCAATGAGAATGTTGTCACCGCATGTGCATCGGCAACGAACGCGCTCGGCACAGCGTACCGCCATATACAGTATGGTGATAATGATGTCATTATCGCCGGTGGCTGTGAGGCAACAGTTGCTCCGACGGCGTTCGCGGGCTTCTGCAATATGAAGGCTATGTCAACACGCAATGACGATCCAAAGCACGCGTCAAGACCGTTTGATCTGAATCGTGACGGCTTCGTGCTCTCCGAGGGCGCGGCGTTCCTCATCCTGGAGGAGCTTGAGCACGCCAAGGCGAGAGGCGCGAACATCATCTGCGAGATGGTCGGCTACGGCGCTACCGATGACGCGTATCATATAACCAGCCCGATACCCGGCGGCGAGGGCGGCGCGAAGGCAATGGAGCTTGCGATCAAGGACGCGGGCGCAAAGCCGGAGGATATCACATATATCAACGCGCACGGCACATCGACCAAGTACAACGACCAGTTCGAGACCGAGGCGATAAAGAAGGTGTTCGGCGACGCGGCGTATAAGGTAGCCGTAAGCTCGACCAAGTCCATGACCGGACATATGCTCGGCGCGGCTGGCGCGGTAGAAGCGGTAGTATGCGCAAAGTCGATCGAGGAGGGATATATTCCCGCGACAATGAACTATGAGACACCTGATCCGGCGTGTGATCTTGACTATGTTCCGAACGAGGGCAGGGTACAGGATGTGGAATATGCAATGTCCAACTCACTCGGCTTCGGCGGACACAACGCAACGATCGTATTCAAAAAGTACACAGATTAAATATAAATAAAAAAAGCCTTCGGGCTTTTTTTTGTGCAATATATCCCTGTTATGGTACAATAAACTCAAATCTACTGACTTTTGATCCGATTTGTGGTATAATATACCCCGAATGGGGGGATAAGATGTACATAACCGAAAATGATATAAAGGAGTTTGAAAACCGCCTTACCTCGGCGGAGCGCGAGCGCGCCACCGTCGCGCAGTATGTCCGCACAGTGGAACGGCTTGCGGCATACCTCGGCGGCAGAGCGGCAGATAGGGAGCTGATGCTTAAATATAAGGAGCAGCTGAAGGCACGGTATAAGCCGGCAAGCGTCAATGCCGCCATTGCCGCGCTGAACTGCTTTTTCAAGTGCATGGGGCATCATGAGCTGT
>CAMNAT010000211.1 GCA_946531785.1 uncultured Oscillospiraceae bacterium | reverse complement strand
TATATAATATGTTTAATTATAAAATGTTTGTATAAACTAAATATATTATTATAAAAAGGAATGTATAAGCATGGCAGACCCGAAAAATAGGATAGAAGAGCTTACCGGGCTTCTTGAATACCATAACCATAAATATTACGTAGATGACGCGCCGGAGATATCTGACTTTGAGTTTGACGCTCTTTTGCGTGAGCTTGAGCAGCTCGAGGCGGAGCATCCGGAGCTGAAGCTGCCGAATTCACCGACCGAGCGCGTCGGGGGTGAGGCTGTATCGTCATTTCCGGAGGTGCGCCACGATGTGCCTATGCAGAGCCTGCAGAAGGCATTTACACGCGAGGAGATCTATGACTTTGACCGCAGGGTCAAAGAGGTGATCCCGAACCCGGAATATGTGGTTGAGCACAAGATCGATGGATTATCTGTATCTATCGAGTATGTAAACGGCGAGCTTGTCCGCGGCTCTACCCGCGGCGACGGCGAGGTCGGGGAGAATGTGACGGAGAATATAAAGACTATCCGTTCCGTCCCGCTCAGATTGAAGGAGCCTATCCCGTTCCTTGAAGTGCGCGGCGAGGTGTTCATGTCCGAGGATAGGTTTTTGAAGCTGAATGCGCAGCTTGAAGAGACGGAGCAGCCGTTGTTTGCAAATCCGAGAAATGCAGCTGCGGGCTCGTTAAGGCAGCTTGATCCGAAGATAGCCGCAAAGCGCGGACTTGATATATTCGTGTTCAACATCCAGCAGATACAGGGCGCGGAGATAACAAACCATATAGACGGATTGAGGTATTTAAAAAAGCAGGGATTTAAGACGATATTAAATGATACCGTATTTAAAACCATAGAGGACGCATATAAAGAGATCGAGCGCATAGGCTCCGAGCGCGGAGAGCTCGGTTTCGGAATAGACGGTGCTGTGGTCAAGGTGAATGATTTCGCATCACGCGCGGTGCTCGGCTCGACTGCGAAATTCCCGCGCTGGGCTATAGCATATAAGTATCCGGCAGAGAAGCAGACAACAGTTCTGAGGGACATAAAAATTCAGGTGGGAAGAACGGGAGTTTTAACTCCGCTTGCGATACTTGATACAGTTCATATCGCAGGCTCCAATGTTTCGCGCGCGACACTGCATAATATAGACTATATCCGTCAGAAGGATATAAGGATAGGCGATACCGTAGTGATCGAAAAGGCGGGAGATATAATCCCTGCCGTCGTAGAGGTGCTGACAGAGGACAGGAGCGGCGATGAGGTCGAATTCAATAGGCCGGAGCGCTGCCCGGAGTGCGCCGCGGAGGTCGTGCGCGAGGACGGCGAGGCGGCGTATCGCTGCACGGGAATAACCTGTCCGGCGCAGCGGCTCAGGAACATCATCCACTTTGTTTCGCGTGACGCGATGGATATAGACGGTCTCGGCGCATCGAATGTAGAAAAGCTTGCCGAGAACGGTCTTATAAAGGATGCGGCGGATCTGTATTTTTTGAATTATGATAAGGCGGTGGAGCTGCCCGGCTTCGGTAAGAAGTGGGCTGAGAATCTGAAAGCGTCGCTTGAACGGTCAAAAACAAATCCCTTGTACCGGCTTATATTCGGTCTTGGAATACGCCATATAGGCGAAAAGGCGGCAAAGGTGCTTGCGGCAAGGTATAAGACCATTGATGCGCTTATAGCTGCTGATGCTGAGGAAATGGCGGAGCTCAATGATTTCGGTATGATAATGGCTCAGTCCGTTACCGAGTTCTTCCGGCAGCCGACAAACCTTGAATTTATGGACAGGCTGAGATTTGCCGGAGTAGATTGTGTTGATGACAGCAAGGATATTGAGGATAAGCGCTTTGACGGAAAGGTGTTCGTGCTTACCGGCACGCTTGAAAAATACAAGCGCTCCGAGGCTGGCAAGATAATCGAGAGTTTTGGCGGCAAGACCTCGTCATCGGTATCAAAGAACACAGATTATGTATTAGCCGGAGCCGAGGCGGGAAGCAAGCTGACAAAGGCACAGTCACTGGGTGTCACAGTTATAAGTGAAGCTGAATTTGAGGAAATGATAAGATGAAGGTCATAGCAGACTATCGTATGGACGAAAAATGTAAAGCCGGGCTTTTGGAGCTCGGCTTTGATGTCATTCCTACTATACCGCTGAAAAGTGTTTATGACGAGATAAACGGCCATGCGGATATACAGATACATGTTGTAAATAACAAGGCTATATGCGCGCCGGAGGCGTTTGAATACTATAAAGAACAGCTTCACAGCATGGAAGTTGTCTGCGGCTCGGTGGCGTTGGGAAGCGTTTATCCGTCAGATATAGCATACAATGTCTGCGGCATGGGCGACAAGGCGATATGCAACAGAAAGTATACCGCGCCGGAAATACTTGATGAGTATAAAAAAGCCTTACACACGCGTCAGGGGTATGCAAAATGCAGCATCTGTGTGGTAAATGAGAATGCGGCTATAACAGCAGATGAGGGCATATACCGCATCCTTACCATAAACGGTATTGATGCGTTGAAGATCCGCCCGGGCTATATCACGCTCGGACGAATGACAGGCTTTATCGGCGGAGCATCGGGGCTTTTAAAGCCCGGACTTCTCGCATTTTCGGGAGATATAAGAACGCATCCCGATCATGCTGATATTGAGGCATTTTGCCAAAACGCCGGAGCTGATATAGTATCACTCAGCACCGGAGCGCTGCAGGATGTCGGCTCTATAATTGCGATCAGGTAAAATCGCGTCTGTACTGCACCGGTTTAACACCGGTGCTTTTTTTGAAGTGTGTGATGAAATTGCTTGTGTCCATAAATCCGCAGTCGCCGGCAATATCAGCTATCGACTTATCGGTAAGCCGCAGCATCCGCTTTGCCATGTTTATGCGGTAGTTTGTAAGATAGCTGTAGGGCGTAGTACCCATTATGCGCTTGAATATCCTGATAAAATGATATTTTGAAAGATGTATCCTTGAAAGCATATCATCTATGGTTATGCTGCTTTGGTAGTTGTCCTTTATATAGTCGGTAACAATATCTATTTCCTTTGCATACTCGCGCTTTTGCCCATAGTTTTCCGCTTCAATGACAGATCTTGCAAGCACCAGAAAAAGCCTGTGCAGATCCGAGGATATCTGTATGCTTGAAGCTACATCATTTATCCGCATAGACTGCATAACGCGCTTTAAAAGTCTTTCAAAGGTGGAATTATCCTCGACCTCGGATGCGCGTAGTCCGTAAGGAGCGGCAAGCGCCGATATCGGCTCCGCGCCGCTGCCCTTTATATGCACCCAATAGAAATCCCATTCATCTGATACGGTCTTATACGCATGCGGCATGTGGCAGTCGATAACTATACCGTTTCCGTCAGGGATCACAGCTTCCGATCCGTTTGAGGTTATCATACCTGTGCCCTTTACGGTATATATCAAAAGAAAGCTGTCGTGGAACTCGCGCGACACATTATAGCCCTCATATGCAATGAAATGTCCGGACTCTGTAGCCATGAACGGCAGCGAGAGCGAAGCGGGTGTCGGCGTTGCGGTTATCCATATAGAATCATCATATATATTTTCATTATATTTAGCCATATTCATCACCTCTGAGATCATTTTAACACAAAGGCTTTTATATTTCAATATCACATAGCAATAATTTTGTATTTTAAAGCAATTTTAAATATTGATTTATAAGCTTATCGGGTGTATACTAGCCTTGTAAATTGAAAGTAAACGCCATGCAGGAGGTAATGAAATGGCTAAGGTCATATTAAGACAGGAAAAGGTAGTGATACCTACATATCAGATATCTGATTATGACAAGAATCCGATGTTTCTCGAAAAGAGAGTATATCAGGGCTCAAGCGGAAGAGTGTACCCCCATCCGGTATGCGAGGGTGTTTCGGATGTAAAGACCGATAAGGAATATAATGCAATATTCTTGGAGAATGATTATATTGAGGTAATGATATTACCCGAGATCGGCGGAAAGATACAGCGCCTTTATGATAAGACAAACGGCTATGACGCTGTATATTACAACGAGGTAGTAAAGCCGGCGCTCGTCGGGCTTGCAGGGCCGTGGATATCCGGCGGTATCGAGTTCAACTGGCCGCAGCATCACAGACCGTCGACCTTTGATCCGGTAGACTATACGATAAGGGAGAACAAGGACGGGTCGGTAACTGTGTTTGTCGGTGAGACAGAGAAGATGTTCCACCAGAAGAGCGCCGCGGCGTTCACGGTATATCCCGATAAGGCGTACCTTGAGATAAAGGGCAGATTCTATAACCCGACAGATCGTCCGCAGACATTTTTGTGGTGGGCAAATCCGGCAGTTCCGGTAAATGACTATACACAGTCGATCTTCCCACCCGATGTCACAGCGGTAATGGATCACGGTAAAAGAGCGGTATCCAAGTTCCCGATAGCCGATAGCGTATACTATAAATATGACTATGCGCCGGGCACGGATATTTCAAGATATAAGAATATCCCTGTGCCGACTTCATATATGGCATATCATTCCGATTATAACTTTGTCGGCAACTATGATTTCAAGGAGGAGGCCGGGCTTCTCCATATAGCCGATCATCATGTGTCACCGGGTAAAAA
>CAMNAT010000210.1 GCA_946531785.1 uncultured Oscillospiraceae bacterium | reverse complement strand
GGCATCGGGCTATGTCGGCGGACTTTCGGGCGCGTTCATCCCCGTCAGCGAGGACGCGGGCATGATCGCGGCGGCAAAGGCGGGCTCGCTGTCGCTTGAAAAGCTCGAGGCAATGACCTGCGTATGCTCGGTAGGTCTTGACATGATCGTGATCCCCGGCGACACGCCCGCGGACACGATATCCGCGATCATCGCGGACGAGGCCGCGATAGGCATGATAAATCAGAAAACGACCGCCGTCCGCGTCATACCGGCACCGGGAAAGGCGGAGGGCGATATAGTGGAATTCGGCGGACTTCTGGGCACAGGCCCGGTAATGCCGGTGAGGAAGCTTTCCAGCAGCGCGTTCATCGCGCGCGGCGGACGCATCCCCGCGCCGATAAACAGCCTCAAAAACTAAATCGTATAAACTGATAAAACGGAGAGATCTCAGTGTATTATTGTAAAAAATGCGGAAAGGCGCTGCCGGATAACGCGCGGTTCTGTGACAGGTGCAACACGTCTGTCAGGCAGCAGAGCCTCAAGAAGGCGCTGATAGATGATCTTAAGGAGGAGCGGCTTGCCCGGCAGAAGGCGAAAGAGGTCGAGAAGCGGCTCAGGAACATAAAAAAGATAAGGCACAGACAGATAAAGCTCATCATAGCTGCTGTCATTGTGCTGATCCTGCTCGGCGTGGGCAGCGGAGTGGCATCGAATATATTTTTCTCTCATTCGTCGTCGTTCAGAAACGGGCTTGATGCCGTGCCGGGCATAACCGAGGAGCCGACAGGCACCGAGGAGGCAAGGTCCGACAGCTCGCCGAACAGTGCCGGATATATCGAGACGACTATAGCGGGGGAGAAGTTCGCATATCCTCCGAGCTTCACTGCAGGCGATGGCGCAGTTTCAGGCGCGCTCATCCTCACTGACAGCGTGGGGGATGCGAAGCTGACGGCGGAGTATGCCTCAACGGCTCAGACCGATCCCGGCGAGGCGATGAAGAGCTGCATCGAGACCAACGGGCTGATCGCTCCGACGGGCAATGTGAGCGATAACACCTATTCGGTCACCGGCACGCGCGGCGAGAGCACATATCACCGCGGCGGGCGCATAGATGGCGGACGCGAGCTCTATTATGAGCTGGTCTATCCCACAGCGTCGGTGTACGCGGAGAAATATAAGGAATACGCGGCATATATGGACAAGTTCCTCAAAGGCGAGTGATGAAGAACATCACCGCCGCGGATATGACCGCGGTGAGGAAATACCATAATATTGACGGCTTTTTGCGGGCGGGCGATCTGTATCGTCCGCCTTTTAATTTGAGATCCTCAAGATACGCGTTCACTATCCGCTCCGCCTCGACTATCGCGCGTGATTCGAGCTTCGGGTTATAGTCGCGCATGACCAGTATCGCCTGATGCACATACGGCGACGCGAGATTTTCAAGTATAACTACCTTCTTTGCACTGTCCTTCATAACATACCTCACAAATTTAATTCAATGTAATTATTACCTGTTATGAAGAAAATATACTTATGATTGACAAAAAGCGTATATACTGATATAATGAGGGTAGGTCAAGAAGACCGGAAAAAATATTTAAAGGAGGCACATCATGAAAAAGAGATCAGTTGGTATGATAGCGGCGCTCCTTTCGCTCTCGATGCTCGCATCGTGCGGCGGCGCTGCACAGAAGAAGGACGGCGCATCGCTTGACGGCGCTCAGGGCGCGGTCACAGGCTTTATGGATGCGGTCATTGCAAATGATATGGAGAAGGCGGAGACCTTCGTTGCGGATAAGACCGTGATTGATAGTGTCGGTCAGGCATTTCAGTATGACAGCTTATTAAAGGGCTCGATGGGCGAGCTGTCGGAGTATATCTCCGATGATATGGCTAAGAATATGACAAACGCCGTAATGGATGTATACCTCAAGAAGCTGAGCTATGAGGTCAAGACAGTAGAGGTGAACAGTGACGAGACCTCGGCAACGGTCAATATAACCGTCAGCATACCGGATATGACAAAGGCGGATAAGGACGACGCTTCGGTTGAGAAGCATCTCAGCGACGCGTTCGGCTTTGATATGAACGACACTAACACGCTCCTGACAAAATATGCCGAGCGCAGCGGCAAGACGGTGAACGAGGTCATGGCATCCCTTGCGAACGCGGATGAGAACGCGGTGCTCAAGGATGTATTCAAGGCGTTTGAGCCGGAGTTCACAACATTTGTAAAGAGTATGATCACAGAGATCCTTGAAAAGGCAGAGACGATTTCACAGGCTGAAAAATTCACAGTTGAGAAGAAGGACGGAGATAAGTGGCTCATAACCGCTATCAAATAATTAAACAAAAGAGTGACCGCGCCGCGGTCACTCTTTTGCTTTACGTGTCATTTACAGCTCTACTATCGCCTCGACCTCAAGCAGCACATCCTTGGGGAGTCTTGCGACCTCCACGCAGGAGCGCGCCGGGAACGGCTCTGTGAAATACTTCGCATATATGCCGTTTATCGTTGCGAAGTCGTTCATGTCCTTGATGAATACCAATGTCTTTACTACGTTGTCGATGCTGGCGCCTGCCGCCTCGATGAGGCTTTTCAAATTAGTCAGCGCCTGCTCCGCCTGCGCTTGGACGCCCTCGGGGATATTGCCTGTTGCCGGATCCACCGGTATCTGTCCCGAACAGAACAGGAGATCGCCCGATCTTATCGCCTGCGAATACGGCCCTATCGCCGCGGGCGCGTTGGTTGTTGAAATCTGCTTCATTTTATCACCCTCCGTTTTTTATATGCATTATACAGCATTTTTCCGTAATTTTCAAGACCGCGGCGGCGCAATCGTCAAACTACACAACCAAACAAATCTCAAAATTGCAATTTTATTCAATTCCACAAAAGGCGGAGTCCGCGGCGGTAAACGGTTGACAAATTTCTCGATTTGGTATAAAATATACTGTAAACATACACTTTCGCGGATGCTGTAATGCCGCGGGTAAGGAAGGATATATATGAATTATCAGAAATATACCAGAATGTATCATCCCGTACCGTTAGAGGACAGGGATTGGGTCAAAAAGGAGATAACCCATGCGCCGATCTGGTGCAGTGTCGATCTGCGCGACGGCAACCAGGCACTGTATTCTCCTATGACGATAGATGAGAAGATAGAATTTTTCGAGTATCTTGTTAAGCTCGGCTTCAAGGAGATCGAGATAGGCTTTCCGGCAGCGTCGCAGACGGAATTCGACTTTGCCCGCCGCCTTATCGATGAGGACAGGATACCGGACGATGTATATATCCAGGTGCTCACCCAGGCACGCGAGCATATCATAGAAAAGACCATCGAGGCGGTGCGCGGCGCGAAGAACGCCATTATACATCTCTACAACTCCACCTCGACCTTGCAGCGTGATGTTGTTTTCAACAAGAGCCGCGAGGAGGTAAAGCAGCTTGCCATAGACGGCGCGAAGCTCGTGAAGGAGCTTGTTTCCGCAAAGCTTGACGGAAATATCAGATATGAGTATTCACCCGAGAGCTTCACCTGCACCGAGCCGGATTACGCGGTCGAGGTAGTGAACGCGGTCAATGATGTGTTCTGCCCGACGCCGGAGAACAAGGTAATCATCAACCTGCCGTCAACGATCGAGGTAGCGACAGCGAATGTATATGCCGACCAGATCGAGTATATGTGCAAGCACTTAAATAACCGCGAGAACCTCATAATCAGCGTGCACGCGCACAATGACCGCGGCACAGGCGTGGCATCATCAGAGCTTGCTCTTCTGGCAGGCGCTGACAGGGTAGAGGGAACGCTTTTCGGCAACGGCGAGAGAACGGGAAACACCGACCTTGTGACGGTGGCGCTCAATATGTTCGCTCAGGGCATCGATCCGGAGCTTGACCTCAGCAATATCGACGAGGCGATCGCGATGTTTGAAAAGTGCAACAAGATGCCGATACATTCGCGCCATCCGTACGCGGGCGATATGGCGTATGTGGCATTCTCCGGCAGCCATCAGGACGCGATCAAAAAGAGCTTTGACCGCTTCGACGAGCATCCGGACAACAAGTGGGCAAACCCGTATCTTACGATAGACCCCGCCGACATCGGCAGAAAGTATGAGCCGATCATGATAAACAGTCAGAGCGGCAAGGGCGGTGTAAGCTATGTAATGGAGAACAAGTACGGCTACAGCCTGCCAAAGCGTATGCTGCCCGAGTTCTCGGGATATATCAACGATATGTCCGACGCGAAGCATACAGTGCTTGAAAACGAAGAGATACACCAGGCGTTCAAGGATATCTATATGAACCTCAAGACGCCGATAAAGACATATTCATACCGCTCGACAAATGACGACGATACCACCACCGTAAACGCTACGATCGAGTATAACGGTAATGTATCGACGATAATCGGCAAGGGTAACGGACCTATCGATGCGCTCTGCGCCGGACTCAGGAAATTCCTCGGCATTGAGTTCGAGATCTGCGAGTACAGCGAGCACGCGCTGGAGCGTCACTCCGCATCCAAGGCGGCGACCTATATCGCGATCAAGAACGATGACAAGGTATACTGGGGCGTGGGCGTGCATGAGAACATCAATACCGCATCGGTATACGCGCTCGTAAGCGC
>CAMNAT010000209.1 GCA_946531785.1 uncultured Oscillospiraceae bacterium | reverse complement strand
GTAGCCTGTTCCGTCAAATATAAAGCCCAGCGCGCTGCCTGACAGCTTATGCTCTGCCATGACAGACGCCATGTGAGCATAATGATGCTGGAGTCTTTTTCCCTCCCTATACCTGCCGCTTATATATCCGGGATGAAGGTCGGAGATATATTTTTCCGGCTCGATACCGAGAAGCCTGCCAAGCCGCTCCACATTATTTTCCCATACCTCATACGCCCCCGCGTCCTCAAGATCACCGAAATACTGGCTCATATATGCTCTGCCGTCTTTTGCATAGCAGAACGACGCCTTCAGATCTCCGCCCGCGGCGAATACAGCAATATCCTGCGCCGCGTCGATCTCCAGCGGTGCGGGCACATATCCCCTCGCCCGTCTTATCATGCGCATTTTTCCGGCTATCTCGCGGCACACCGAATCATCAAGCGGCGTAAGTATATCCCGGTCGTGGCTCAGTATCTCAAATCCACCGACCTTTTCCCGCAGTTCAAATATCGTATCATTATCTGTCACTATAGGCTGTCCGGAAAGATTCGCGCTCGTCATCACGAGTGCGCCGCAACGCTTTGTAAGCTCATACTGTACGGGGTTACACGGCAGGAACGCGCCTATGGAGCCGCTCATGCCGCAAACGGGAGCAGCAAGATCTTTTTTCTTTTTGAGCAATACGATAGGTCTTGCGGCAGATGTCAGTGTCTTTTCCTCCAACGCGGAAACAAAGGCATATTTCTTTATTTCAGCTCCCCTGTTGAACATAACGGCAAACGGCTTTGTTTCACGACCCTTTATCCGTCTCAGCCTTTCAGCTGCATCAGCGTTATTCGCGTCACATGCAAAATGATAGCCGCCGATATCCTTTATCGCCGCTATGCCTCCTGCTTTCAGTGTTTTTGCCGCTTCATCCAACGGGTCACCGGGCAAGGTATATGATAGCCTCGGGCCGCATGTGTTACACGCTATTGTCTGAGCGTGACAGCGGATATCGGATATATCTATATACTCCCGTCCGCATTCCGGGCAAAGCGCAAAATCCTTCATCACGGTATTGCAGCGGTCATACGGTATTTTGTCTATGATAGAATACCGTGGACCGCAGGCTGTACAGCTTATGAACGGATGCCGGAACCGTCTGTTGGACGGGGCATCAAATTCAGCAAGACAGCGTTCACAGGTCGCGATATCCGCGGGAATTACCGGAACGCCCTCCGCTTCACTGTCGCTGCCTATTATTCTGAATCCGTCAAAGTCCTCATCAGGCGCCGGAACAGCTTCTATATTGTCTATCTCAGCATGCGGGATATTTTTTATCTGCATGAAAAATTCGGCAAGCTGTTTCCCGCTTGCCGTAATTTCCGCGGCTCCGCCGCTGTTTTTTACTGTTCCCTTTATGCCGAGCTCATCCGCGATACGCTTTACCTCAGGGCGGAAGCCTATCCCCTGGACAAGCCCGGTCACAGTATATTTTTTAGTCATTCTTAGCTTCTGCCGCCGCCTTTGCCGCCTTCTTCGCAGCCGCCGCAGCCTTGAGCTCCGCTATCTTCTCCGGAGTCAGCTCCGGCTTTTCCGGCTTCGGTGCCGGAGGCGGGCCCTGCACGGTATCCGTTACCTTCGTATATTCCGGCTGGGTATAGTGCACATCCATATGCAGGCACTTCTTCGGGCAGTTGTTTACACAGTTTTCGCACTGGACACAGCCCATACGGTCTATGCTCCAGGTTCTCGCCGCGCGGTCAACTGTGATCGCGCTTGACGGGCACTTCCGCTGGCATGAGCCGCAGAATATGCACTGGTCGATATCAACCTGTACGCTGCCTCTTGAACGCTCCGGGAACTTACGCTCCTCGGCGGGATAGTTTTTCGTGACAGGCTTTGAGAAAAGATTTTTCAGCACAAGGCCTGTAAATTTCATTATTGATGCCATGTCTCTTCCCCCTTAGCGCTCTGTACAGCTTATGCACGGATCGATCGTCAGTATCAGCAGCGGAACATCCGCAAGCTCTGCGCCCTTGAGCGTGTGCAGCATCGGCGTCAGATTCGTGAACGTAGGCGTTCTTATTCGCATACGCTCGAGGAACTTTGTGCCGTTGGCGCGGCAGTAGTATATAGCCTCGCCTCTGGGCTGCTCCATCCTCGCAAATGCCTCGCCGTTCGGATTGCCCTTGATCGCTACGGAAAGCTCGCCGTCCGGTATCTTTGATACCGCCTGACGGATTATGTCGATAGACTGGAATATCTCCTTTATACGCACCTCGCACCGCGCATAGCTGTCACATTCGTTGCTTGTGATTATCTCAAAATCTATATCCTCATACGCCGCATAGCCAAGGCTGCGCGTATCTATCTTGATGCCGCTCGCTCTCATCATGGGACCCGCAGCGCCGAGTGTTATCGCGTCCTCCTTTGAAAGGATACCGACACCGCGAAGTCTTGATTCGACGGTATAATCCTTTAAGAACACCTCGGTGATATCCTTTAACTGAAGCTCCAGATAGTTAAAGTTCTTAACGAACTTGTCGAGCATCTCAGCCGGCATATCCTTCAGCACTCCGCCGATCTTGTTTACGGAGAAGATGACTCTGCCGCCTGTCGCCTCCTCGAACATATCAAGCACCTGCTCACGCATACGCCAGCACTGATAGAACAGCGCCTCAAAGCCGAAGCCGTCAGCAAGCAGTCCGAGCCATAAAAGATGCGAGTGTATTCTTGACATTTCACACCAGATAGTACGCAGATACTTTGCGCGTCCGGGAATATCAACATTGAATATTCTCTCCATCGCCTCAACATAGCCCATTCCGTGCATGAACGAGCATATGCCGCAGGTACGCTCCGCTATATATACAAAGTCATTGAAATCTCTCTTCTGCACCAGCTTTTCAAGTCCGCGGTGAACATAGCCGATCTTCGGCACTGCCTCTACTACCTTCTCATCCTCAAGCACGAGGTCGAGATGTATCGGCTCCGGCAATACCGGATGCTGCGGTCCGAACGGTACAACAGATCTGTTTGCCATAATTATTCACCCTCCTTTTTGTTGTCCCGAAATGGTGTAACTTCATCTATGGTATAGAGCTTATCGTTATAGTTGAGCTTGATAAACTCGATATTCACTCCGAAAAGCTCTCTCATCTCGTTCTCATAAAGCGACGCGGACGGATAGATATCCGAAATGCTCACTATCTTATCGTTTCTTTTGACATTGATCTTATAATTCACAAAATGGTATCCCTCTGCGAACGAATACAGAAGGTCATAGCCGTCAGCAGTATTTACCGCGCAGATCTGAACAAGACGAGCATTATTGTTTTTCGCCTTTACCGCCTTCATCGGCAGCATATCCGGCGTCAGATCAACAAGCACATAATCTTCTCTCAATTTGTCTTACCCCTCTCTGCTTTCATTTTTTCACGCTTTTCCTCAAGTACACCGAGAGCCTTTACGACTCCGTCGATAATTGCGTTCGGCCTTGCCGCGCAGCCCGGCACATAAACATCTACCGGGATGACATTGTCAACGCCGCCGATAATATTATAACAATCCTTGAATACACCGCCGTTGCATGCGCATATACCAACAGCACACACTACCTTCGGATCGGGCATCTGTGAATACAGCTGCTCAACGACAGCCTTGTTCTGTGTATTGATACCGCCCGTTATGAGCAGGATATCTGCATGCTTTGGATTTCCAGTGTTTATAATTCCGAAGCGCTCCACATCATAGATCGGAGTGAGGCACGCAAGCACCTCTATATCACAGCCGTTGCAGCTTGATCCGTCATAATGCAGAAGCCACGGTGATTTTGCTACCTTCGCCATAATTATATCTCCTCCCCTTTAAAACATCTGCAGTATAAAGATGTTGACCGCTCCGAACACCAAGGTGATCAGCCATGCGGATTTAAACATCTTGTCCCACTTAACGCGGGCGCTTGTGTTATCTATGAGTATCTCAAGGAAGTATGCAGCGGCAACAACAGCTATCGCAAGAGGTATGCTCCACCACTTGTTGCAGAGAACAAACAGTCCGACCATTCCTAAAAGGAATACATTCTCATACCAGTGCGATACCTCTATAAGCGCCATCATTCCGCCGGAAAGCTCGGTAGTTATACCCTTTACCATCTCCTGATGCGCGTGGTGCGACATGGAGATATCAAACGGAGACTTTCTCAGCTTGATAGTGAGGATATACAAGAAGCCTATGAATATACCGGGCATATACACGATGTTGGGTATATCCGAATTTGCGATTATCCTTGATATCGTAAATGTTCCCTCATGTCCGCCGATACGGGTCGCTACATAGAAGCCTACCGCGGTAAGCAGCACCATCGGCTCATATGAGAGCATCTGGATCATCTCACGGTTTGCGCCCATTACCGCAAACGGCGAGTTTGTTGTCGTTGCCTCAAGAACAAGGAACATTGCAGCCGTTGTCAGGACAAAGACAACAAGCAGCATATTCACACCGCCATAGAACAGCGCACCGGTGAATATAATGAATATGAAGAAGCACCACGCAAAGAGATACTGCATGTTGTTTATTGTAAGTATCTCCTTGTTTATCAGCTTGCGCACATCATAGAACGGCTGCAGCACCGGAGGGCCTATCCTGCCCTGCATAC
>CAMNAT010000208.1 GCA_946531785.1 uncultured Oscillospiraceae bacterium | reverse complement strand
GGGCTATAGATTTTATGTAAACACGCTGATGCGGCGGTATCAGCTGGGGCTTGAGGCGATAGAGCGGCTTCAGGAGGAGCTTGCCGGACGGATAAACCGGCTTGACCGCGCTGTGAAGCGCGCGGGCTTTCTGACCGCGATGCTCACCGATTACACGACGGTGATATCCGCGCCGACAACGGGGCTTGCCGAGATCAAAAAGCTCGATATCGTGCAGATGTCAGATACGGCGATAATGCTCGTCATCATCACCGACACCGTCCACAGCAGGGTGATAAACACCGATATGCCCGCCGCGCTATGTGAAAGGCTGTCGGCGGCGCTGAATAACAAGCTGCGCGGCAGAAAGGCGGAGGATCTCACATATGAGATGATACAGAGCATAGAGAGCGAGGTCTGCGGGAGTCTCGGCATCGAGCCGAGGACGATGATAAACATACTGAATTTTGTTTATGACGCGGTCTCAGCGCCCGATGAGGGTGAGATATATGTCGCCAACGCGCAGAACCTTTTAAAATATCCCGAGTTCCGCGATCCCGATAAGGCGCGGGAGCTTTTAGGGGTCTTAGAGGATAAGGACAGACTGCGGAAGCTTATCGCGGCGCCGTCCACCGGCGAGGTAAAGGCGACGATAGGCAATGAGAACGAGAGTGAGATCCTAAAGGACAGCTCTATCGTGACCGTAAACTATTCGCTTGACGGCAAGGCGGTCGGCAAGGTCGGCGTTATAGGTCCGAAGCGGATGGATTATGCAAAGGTATTTGCAAGCCTTGATCTTATCTCACATGAGATAAACAAGCTTGTGGGATATATTACAACCGAAGATTAGACAGATGGGGGGAAATCAGATGACAGATAAGAATGAAAACATAGAGAATGAGGAGCTCGAGACCGCTGAGGAAGCGGCGGAGGCTGAGGCTGCTGAAGAGCCGGTCGAGGAAGTAAGCGAGACCGAAAAGCTCACAGCGGAGCTCAACGAGCAGCGCGACAAGTACTTACGGCTCATGGCTGAGTATGATAATTATCAGAAGCGCACTCAGCGCGAGAAGGCGGCAAGATATGCCGATGCGGTCATAGATACCGTAGCGGGAATACTTCCGATAGGCGATAACCTCGAGCGGGCGCTTGCCACCGAGGTGACCTCCGAGGACGCGGTGAAGTTCAAGGAGGGTATCGAAATGGTAATGAAGCAGTTCAATGACTGCCTCGAAAAGCTCGGTGTAGCTCCGATAAAGGCGGAGGGCGAGCAGTTTGACCCGAACCTACACAATGCGGTGATGCATGTTGAGGATGAGAGCATCGACGACAACACGATAGTCGAGGAGTTCATGAAGGGTTATATATATAATAATGATCGTGTCGTAAGACACAGCATGGTAAAAGTAGCTAACTAATTAAGGAGGAAATAGATCATGGGAAAAATAATTGGTATAGACTTAGGTACAACTAACAGCTGCGTAGCAGTTATGGAGGGTGGTAACCCGAATGTTATCACAAACAGCGAGGGCGCGAGAACGACACCGTCAGTAGTAGCGTTCCAGAAGGACGGCTCAAGAATAGTGGGTCAGGTCGCAAAGCGTCAGGCGGTAACTAACGCTGACAGGACGATCATGTCGATAAAGAGAAAGATGGGTACTACCGAGAAGGTCACAATCGACGGCAAGGCATATACACCGCAGGAGATCTCGGCAATGATCCTCTCAAAGATCAAGAGCGATGCTGAGGCATATCTCGGCGAGACAGTTTCGCAGGCGGTAATAACCGTTCCGGCATACTTCAACGACTCACAGCGTCAGGCAACAAAGGACGCGGGCAAGATCGCAGGCCTTGAGGTGCTGCGTATAATCAACGAGCCGACGGCGGCAGCGCTTGCATACGGCATGAGCGATAAGGATCAGACGATCATGGTATATGACCTCGGCGGCGGTACCTTCGATGTGTCCATCCTTGAGATCGGTGACGGCGTATTCGAGGTTCTCTCGACAAACGGCGATACCCACCTCGGCGGCGACGACTTTGACCAGAGAATAATCGACTACCTCGTAGCAGAGTTCAAAAAGACAGAGGGCGTAGATCTTACAAACGATAAGATGGCTATGCAGAGATTAAAGGAAGCAGCTGAAAAGACAAAGATCGAGCTTTCGACCACCGCGGTATCATCGGTAAATCTTCCGTATATCACAGCGGACGCGAACGGTCCGAAGCATATAAATCTTGATATCACAAGAGCTAAGTTTGACGAGCTGACAGCGGATCTTGTAGACCGCACACTGGTTTCTATAAGAAACGCTATGCGTGACGCTAACATATCTGCATCACAGATCGACGAGGTTCTCCTTGTCGGCGGATCGTCAAGAATACCGGCAGTACAGGAAGCTGTTAAGAAGGAAATGGGCAAGGAGCCGCATAAGGGCATCAACCCCGATGAGTGCGTTGCAGTCGGCGCTGCGCGTCAGGCAGGCGTTCTCGGCGGCGAGGAGACAGGCGTTCTGCTTCTCGATGTAACCCCGCTTTCACTCGGTATCGAGACTCTCGGCGGCGTATGCACAAAGCTCATTGAGAGAAACACAACTATCCCGACAAGCAAGAGCCAGGTATTCTCCACCGCGGCAGACGGTCAGACTCAGGTCGAGATCCATGTTCTGCAGGGCGAGCGCGAGATGGCTCAGTATAACAAGACACTCGGCCGCTTCAACCTCACCGGCATCGCTCCGGCACCCAGAGGCGTACCGCAGATCGAGGTAACATTTGATATCGACGCAAATGGTATCGTAAATGTAAAGGCAAAGGATCTCGGCACAGGCAACGAGCAGAAGATCACCATAACCGCATCATCGAACCTCAGCGACGAGGATATCGACAGAGCTGTAAAGGAAGCGGAGAAGTACGCTGAAGAGGATAAGAAGCGCAAGGAAGAGGTCGAGGTCAGAAACGGTGCTGATTCGATGGTATTCCAGTGCGAGAAGGCGCTCACAGATCTCGGCGACAAGGTATCCGATGCCGAGAAGAGCGAAATACAGGCAGAGATAGACAAGGTAAAGGAGAGCTTAAAGGGCACCGACACCGAGGCTATCAAGGCGGCTACAGAGGCGCTCACTCAGAAGTTCTATAAGATCTCGGAGCGCATGTACCAGCAGGCCAACCCGCAGGGCGGCGCACAGGGCTTTGATCCGTCACAGGCACAGGGTCAGCAGCAGCCGGGCGGCGAGGATGTCTATGAGGCAGACTACAGAGAAGTAGACGACGATAATAAATAAAAAGCTATAAGGGCGGGACGCAATGGCGCCCGCCCGATTTGGCTATTTACAAATGTTGAATTTTATGGTACAATTAGTTTCCAAGGGGTGAGAGAATGGCAGACAAACGGGATTATTACGAAGTCTTAGGCGTGGAAAAAAGCGCTACGGGCGATGACATAAAGAAGGCATTCCGTAAGCTCAGCAAGAAGTATCATCCGGATCTGCATCCGGGCGATAAGGCAGCGGAGGAAAAGTTCAAGGAGATCAACGAGGCATATCAGGTGCTCTCTGATGACGAAAAGCGGCAGCGTTATGACCGCTTCGGCCATGCGGGCGTGGACGGCAACGCCGGAAACGGCTACGGCGCAGGCGGCTTCAACATGGACGATCTCGGCGATATATTCGGCGGCTTCGGCGACATCTTCGGCTTCGGCGGAGGCGGCCGTCAGCGCCGGAACGGACCCAGACGCGGCAGCGATCTGAGCCAGTATATAAACCTCAGCTTTGAGGAGGCGGCGTTCGGCTGCAAGAAGAAGATAAATATAACCAAGAGCGAGACCTGCACCGACTGCGGCGGCTCGGGCGCAAAGAAGGGAACGCAGCCCGTCACCTGTACGCAGTGTAACGGAACGGGTCAGATCCAGCAGAGACGGCAGACGCTTTTCGGATTTTCGAGCGTTATCTCCGAGTGTCCGTCATGCCGGGGCAAGGGCAAGATCATCAAGGATCCGTGCCCGTCATGCCGCGGTGCGGGCAGCGTGAGGAAGAACAAGACCGTCGAGGTAGATATCCCGGCGGGTATAGATAACGATCAGGTTATGCGTATATCCGGCGCGGGCAATGCCGGCTCAAACGGCGGACCGAGCGGCGATCTGCAGCTGTATATCCAGGTAAAGCCGCATGAGATCTACCGCCGCAATGGGTTCGATGTGAACGTGACGTTCCCGATCAGCTTTGTCCAGGCGGCATTGGGCGCAACGCTGAAGGTGCCGACGCTTCACGGCGTTGTCGAGTACGATATACCCGAGGGCACGCAGACGAACACGCGGTTCAAGCTCAAGGGCAAGGGCATTCCGATCCTGCACGGCAGGGGCAACGGCGACGAGTATGTGACCGTCACCGTAGAGGTGCCCAAGAACCTCAGCCAGAAGCAGAAGGAGCTTCTGCGCGAGTTCGACGAGGACAAAAACTATGTGAAGAAGAACAGCTTCGCAGACAAGATGAAAAATTTATTTAAGTAATGAGAGGGAAAACCAATGACACCGAATATTTATGAGCTCAGCAAGATGACGCGGGAGGAGTATGACAAGGTCATGCGCCGCGCAGAGCAGGACATAACCGAGCAGATGAAGATAGCCCGCGAGGTATCTGATGATATCCGCGCGCGCGGCGA
>CAMNAT010000207.1 GCA_946531785.1 uncultured Oscillospiraceae bacterium | reverse complement strand
CATATATAAGCATATAAAGCTCCTCAATAAGCAGCTTTATCCTGCCGATAACCCGCTTATCGATGCCGTTTTTCTCAAGCTCTAATGCAATGTCAGCCTGGAGCTTGATTATAGCCTCCGGCTCGATAGTTATCTCATAAAAGAATGACATAACCTCATCCTCCTTTTCCTTTAACAGCAATGGATAATTTTCCTGGCCGTATTTGCGGTAGATATAGAGCATAGATATACCGTATGCCAGCACCGGCGCTATCGCAAACGCAGCATACATCCCGTATATACCGAAGGTGCTGCCCAAAATAACTGCAAGAGGTGCGGAGATCGCAACATCACGCAGCGCGCACATAACGAACGCTATAGGGATCCTGTCAACAAGCAGATAATACGAGCTTGCAAGATATAGCAGACTCGTAAATGTGAAGCCGAGCGCAGCCACTCTCGCGCCGCCGGTCATATATACTGCCGTAACAGCATCCGTAACTCCGAGCACGCGCGGGATAAGCGGCGTGACCAGCGTGGCTGTTACGGTCATTGCAATGCCCTCAAAAACTGCGGCTTTTTTTGCAATCGACCACATTTTTTTCACTCCGCCGAACGAATTTTCATTAAGATATATCGTAGTTATCGGAGTCATAGCGGAGCCTATGCCGTCAAATATGAGCTGAAGCTCTGTTATGATCGAGATTACGGATACGAGTATGAGCATATCCGCACCGTATGCGGCGGATACAAATCTGTTCAGAACAGCTGTAAGTACAGCAATGAAAAGATATGTTCCGGCATCCACTATGCCGTATTTAATAACTGAAAGAGTCATTTTAAGAGACACATAGATATTGGCTTTAAGTGAGCTGCTTTTACGCAGGAAATGTGAAAGGCTCACAGCAAACGAAAGAGCCGTTCCCGCAAACGATCCGAAGCCTATTCCGGCTATACCGAACCGTCCGCAAAGAAGAAGCGAAATTGCGATATTGCTTATAAATTGCACGATCCCAGCTGCAGCGGGAAGCATTTCGTCTCCGTCCGCGATCACCATCGCAGATATAAGCGATGATAACGGCATTATAAGTATATTAAGCTTATACCAGAAAAAATAGCTTTGTGAAAGTCCGAACACCTCATCGGATGGTCCGTAAAAGCGCAGATAACTGTCTCCAAAAATCATAAGAGTGACGAACATAATAACACCTATCGCCATGGTCATGGTGAGTCCGAATCCGAATGCCTTATCCGCTCCACCTTTATTGAATTTTCCCATCTCGCTGTTATATATTATCGGCACGCCTACTGAAAAGATACTGCCGAAGAACCCCGCAAGAGAAAACATGGGCGTTACAAGGTTTATTCCCGCTACCGCCTCTTTGCCGAGAAACGCGCCCGCGATAAAGGTATCGGAAAGCACCAGTACGGAAGCGACCATCATGTTTATCGTTCCGCTGACGAGCAATCCGCAGAATTTTCGTTGCATAAATGTTTGTTTTGAATTCATATGTAATACATCCCCGAAAAATATTTATATCCCATTATACGAGGTATAATAAATTATATTTTATCACAAATATCGGCGCAGGTCAATCCCAAATTAGACATGTTAAAACTGTGCAAGCATCTGCCTGACCTCATTATCCTGCTCAAACAGAACGCATCCGCCGGTATGCTCCTTACTCAACAGCTCACTTTCATTCAGTTTTCTGAACAGATCAGAGCCTAACGCGGCTCGTAATGATGTATCCTTTATATTCACCTCCGAGTACGGAGAGAAAGGACAAGGCTCCGCTCCGCCGCGTGAGTTGATATGGAAAAATCCCCTCCCGGCAGCGAGGCATCCTCCCGCCTTGCGTTCATCTCCCGGAAACGCAACAAGAAGCATATCCTTATGCTTTTCCCTGAGCGCATTGAGCCGCTCACCCATCACCGCTCTTTCCTCGTCACCGATCGACAGTCCTGAGTCTCCGGAAACATCAACATATTCTATAAACAGCATCACCGAGCAGCCCTTTTCACAGAGAGCATCTACATATTTATCAGAGAACACCTCAACAAGATTCTCCTTCGTGACGGTTACGGACGCGCCTGTGATTATCCTGTTTTCCTTAAGTCTCGAAAACGCTTCTGCGATCCTTTCATATATCCCCATTCCGCGCCGCTTATCTGTCATCTCTTTTCCGCCCTCTATGCTAATTATCGGCACAAGATTGCGCTTTTTATTGAACAGCTTTATGTAATCATCATTTATCAATGTACCGTTTGTTATTATAGGGAACATTATCTCAGGTACATTTCCGGCAGCCTCTATTATATCCTTTCTTACCATAGGCTCGCCGCCGGCAAGGATAATAAAACTTATCCCAAGCTCGCGCGCTTCAATGAATATCCTTTTCCATTCATCTGCCGTAAGCTGTCCGGATATATCAGAATCGCCGCATGAGTTTATCGCGCGGGCATAGCAGCCGGCACAATGCAGATTACATCTGCTCGTTATGCTTGCGATCAGGAACGGTGGTATATGCTCGCCCTTACCTTTAAGCTCCTCACGCCGCGCTGATGCGTTCTTACAAGACAAAGCAAAGCCTGCCATAAACCTACTCTGTCGTACATTTAACCGTGATATGCTCATGGCACCTCTCAGTATGTTTTCCATTCCGCTTTTTAAATAGCTTTCAAGATCAGTTTTCATAACGATCCTCCATATTAATTCAACCCGGTTTATTCTAATAGTCCCGAAATCCCCTCAGTCTTAAATATATCCTTATAATAGTCCAACTCCACACTGATAAGATCATCGATCACTCTCATTCCGAGAAGCTCAACAGGCGCTTTATCATCGGTCAGCAGTCTGTCACCCTTTTCATAAGACTTAAGCTTGCGAAAAACCTCGCCAAGCTGCGAACGCAGGCTGTTATCCGAAACCTTGGATATATTCTCAAGAAGCGCCTCTGTCATCTCAGGGTTATCAGATGCAAAAAGCTCGCGATTTGTCGCCATACTTACATCTGATGTATATACCTCGCTGAACACATTGGCGATAGTATCAGATAAATAGTCATTTATGCTATCAGCTTTAGCCGACTTCATATTCATGTTTACTACCATGACCCCATCAGGCTTGAGATGCGAGCGCACAAGCCGGAAGAATTCTACTGACGACATCTGGAACGGTATCGTTATGTCCTGATATGCATCCACCATAATGACATCATACTTTTTGTCTATTACATTAAGATATGCCCTGCCGTCATATGTGGTCACAGTGATATTTTCAGGCAGCTCAAAATAATCGTGCGCCAGCTCAGTTATCTTATCATCTATCTCAACACCCTCGATATTCACCTTATCAAGATACTCCGAGCACTGCTTTGCATATGTTCCGCTGCCCATGCCGAGTATCAGTATATCCTTTTCATCAGAGGCGTTGGTCATATACGGCGCGGCAAGCGCGTAGTCGTAGTACATACCTGTAAGTCCGCCGGACTTCATATATACCGACTGCACTCCGAAAAGAACATTTGTCGAAAGGCTCACCATCCTTGGATCCTCTTTGACCTGTAGATAGTTATATACCGATTCACCCTCATATACAACACTCTTGTCCCAGAACGCAAAGCCTGTCAGATTACCGCAAAGGCTGAAGGCTATAAACAGCACTCCGGCTATTATACATTTTATTACACCTCGTCTCGACGAAACGAAATATATAAGTCCAAGAAGAAGCAGTATACCTGAGAAGATAATGAATGTCATCGCAGTACCGACTGTAGGTATTGATATGAATGTCGGAATAAATGTTCCGATTATGCTGCCGATCGTATTTGCGGCATTGAGGAAGCCTACTGTCCTACCGTTATTATCAAGACTTTCAACAGTATATTTAACAAGGGATGGTGTTACTGTACCCAGAAGGAACAGTGGGAAAACAAATATCACCATACATGAAATGAACGCCGCCCAGATAAGGAAATTGGTGCTGACCTTAATAACAAGCACTGCGGATATCCCCAGCACCACGAATTTTCCGACAAACGGGATCGCTGCGATCCATATAGCCGCTATCAGTATCCTGCTGTAAAGCTTATCGGGATCAGGCTGTTTGTCCGCACTTTTTCCGCCATAGATGTTACCGAGAGCCATTGCGATCATTATAGTTCCTATTATTATAGTCCACACGATCTGCGAAGAGCTGAAATACGGCGCCAATAATCTGCTTGCGCCAAGCTCTACCGCCATTACAGACATTCCCGCAAAAAACTCTGTCAGGTACAGATATACCTTGTTATTAAGTATCCTTCCGCTTTTCATACGATCTCCTTATTTACTATAAATACTATTCATAATTATACCCTACCACGCTCTTTAAGTCAAGGAATTTTGTAATAATTACGGGACATACGCAATATAGATAAAAGGAAAAAGAATAGTACGAGGAGGAACTATGTATGGAAGGAACAAACATATACCATGACATCGCCATGCGCAACAACGGCGATGTGTATATCGGTGTTGTCGGGCCGGTAAGGACGGGAAAATCCACATTTATTAAAAGATTTATGGATAACCTTGTGATACCGAACATGACCGATGTATATCAGGCGGAGCGCACACGCGACGAGCTGCCGCAGTCGGCAGCCGGCCGCACCATAATGACGACC
>CAMNAT010000206.1 GCA_946531785.1 uncultured Oscillospiraceae bacterium | reverse complement strand
TATGCATGGGCAGACGAGGCTGTAGCCGAGCTTTCAGCCCGCGGCGTGGTGAACGGCATAACCGATACGACCTTTGAGCCGGGCAGAAACATAACAAGGGCGGAATTCGCTACGATCCTTATGCGCGGCTTCGGGCTTGAAAATACACAGGCAAGCTGCTCATTTGATGATGTCAGGAGCGATTCATGGTATTATACCGCGGTCGCAACGGCATATGAGCTCGGTATAATAAACGGCTACAGTGACACCGAGTTCGGCACAAACGACAGCATATCGCGTCAGGATATGGCGGTAATGATAATGCGGTTAGTCGAAAAGCAGGGCGTTGAGCTTTCAAAGACCTCAGTTTATAAGGCGTTTGCAGACGATGCGGATATAGCGGACTATGCAAAGGCGGCTGTTACCGGACTTGTTGAGGCGGGGATCGTCGACGGAACGGATGACGGTAAGTTCGAGCCTTCAGGCAGGACCGTAAGAGCAGCGGCGGCAAAGGTGCTGTACGGTGTTCTCAGACAGGTCTGGGATAAGTAAAAGGGAGGATAACTCAGAATGATTAAAAAATTATGTTCAGTTATACTGTCGCTCGCGATGACGCTCGGAGCCTTCGGCTCCCTGAGCGCGCTCGCGTATGACGATGTTACAACGAGCGGGCAGAAATCTGCGGTAGAGCTTGTTTCGGGACTTGAGATAATGAGTGCCGACAGCAAGGATGAGTTCGGAAGCAGAACTGTTGTAAAGCGCGGCGAGTTCGCACTTTATGTTGCAAGGCTCATGAATTACTCCATCGTTCCGTCAACAACATCCAGGGGCAGATTTGCCGATGTTGACGCGACCACCGAGGAAGGCGCGGCTATCGAGATCCTTGCGGGTATCGGCGCGATTGCTTCCGATGCGGAGCAGTTCAATCCGCTTTCAGCTATTGAATACAACGCGGCCATTAAGATGATCCTGAGCTGTGCCGGCTATGACGGAGCGGCCGAGAGCACGGGCGGCTATCCCAAGGGCTATATAAAGCTTGCCGCGGACAATGAGCTCAATAAGAATCTAACGAGACTCAGCGGTACCGGACTTACAAAGACAGAGGTAGCTGTACTCCTTTATAACGCTTTGATGCTGAAGCCTATGGAGTATGAGAACCGCGATTACAAAAAGTCGAGCGAGACTCTTCTTGAAAAGATCTATGATGTATATGAAAAAACAGGTATCGTTACCGGCTATGGCAAGACAAGCCTGATGAACAAGCAGGTCGGCAACGATCAGGTGCAGATCGACGGCGAGACCTATGAGTGTAAGGTGCCGCGCATCAAGGACTATATCGGCTACAATGTCAAGTTCTATTATTCCGATGTGAAGGGCGACGGACTGACAGTGGTTTCATTTACTGAAAAGGCTGCGCAGAACACAGTACGCACAGTTGATGCCGAGGATATCGACACCGCGACCTCAACGAATGTAAAGTATTATCCAAACGGCAGCACATCATCGACAAGGAATCAGAAGATATCAGCAGATGCGACAATGATATATAACGGCCGTTTCCGGAGCAACTACGGCGACTATGGTAATGTTATCACCGGAGTTCAGGAGGGTGATATAACCTTCATTGCAAACGATGGGTCGGATACCGCAAATGTTATTATCATAAACGCATATGAGCATCTTCTCATAGAGCGTACAGATAAGAAGAATTTCAGATTGTTCATGCAGAACTCATCGCGTGGGATAAAGGATGAATCTGATCCCACATATCTGCCGGATTCTATAACGGTCGATCCGGACGAGCTTGAGAATGTTTCGATCTATATCGGCGAGGACGAGGTAAGCTTTGAAAACATCCAGGCGGGCGACGCGGTAACGATGAAGAGGAGCCTTGACGGTCAGAATGTTGAGCTTTACATTTCAAGAAATGTTGTTACCGGAACGATCGGCTCGATCTCTGATGATGAAATGAACATCAGCGGAACAAAGTACGATATCTCACCGTATATCGATAAGGACTATAAGTCCGGAACAACAGGCACATTTGCAATAACGACAAACGGCAAGATCCTCGGTATCGTAAATGTCGAGGGCGGCTATAAGAGCTATGCGTATGTCCTGAAGTCATATGTAGACGATAATGAGGAAAAAGCAACATTAAAGCTCTATTCAACAACTGGCAAGGTCGCAAAATATGACTGCACATCGAATGTGCATATCAACGGCAACAGGAGAAACTACCGTGAGGTGGTGCAGCAGATCACAGAGGGTGACCTCATAACATACTCACTGAACTCAGAGGGGCAGATCTCGACGATCCATCGTCCGTATGACGCGAGCTCAAGATATATCAGCGTTGATGATGAAGGCGGTCTTGATCTCTATGTAAACGATACGGAATTCGTAAAGGACTGGAGCAAGAGCTCGGTTCGTTATGTTGACGGCATCATGGGCATGACCTTCATAACAGAGGACACAACGATATTCGCAATGCCGCGTTTCGATGACGGCGATGAGAGCGAGTACAGACTGTTATCGGTATCCGATCTTGAGAACAGGATATATTCTGATGTTACCGCATATGATATTGACCGTCAGGGACGCGCGGGCTGTATTGTTATCGTTGAGGATGTTGCAACGAGTGTTTCGATGGCAAATCCGCTCGTGTTCATCTCGAAGGTATCTGAGGCCATAACGGATGATAATGAGGATATAACAAGGATCACGGGCTTTGAAAAGGGCGTGGAGATCACTCTTGACTTTGATGATGATTCAAAGTCGGTAACCTATGAGGACGGTTGGATGAACTATTCCGGCAATGAGGACTTCGATACCGGCTACAAGTCATTAAAACCGGGTGACGCTATCCAGTACCTCATCGGCAACGACGGCAAGGTATCGGCATACCGTCTGGTATACAACAATAAAAAGGCTGCATTCGACAAGAGAGGCGGCTACTTAGAGAACAATGTTGCTAACTATTATGAAAAGTGGAGCAAGACCGGCGCGGTAACCAAGCAGGATTTCTCCGATAACCTCTATATCTGCTACGGCGATGTACAGATGAGATATATGGACTATATGCTCGGTCTCGGACTTAATGAGGAGGAGCGCTTAAAGTATGCTTCAAGCAGCAGTCCGGTATCTATCATGGACTACTACAGAGCAATGAACCTTGTAGAGAATGCTTATATCTATGTATATCACATAGGCGGCAGCAGCAGAAAGGGCGCGACGACCGTAGAGGTCGGCGATATCGAGGATATCCAGAAGGGAGATTGCTGCTTCTTCAGATCAAAGAAGATGGGTGAGCTTAACGAGATAATGGTTTATCAGCAATAAGAGGTGATGAGATTGAAAAATAACAGATTACTTTCATTCGTCACAGCGCTGGCTGTATCGGCATCGGTCTTTACCGGACTGATGCCTGCGGCATGGGCTGAGTCTGATACCATTTCCGATACCCGACCGGAAGAAACAGAGGAAATAGTTGATGAAGAAATAATTGATCAGGTCGAAGAGTACAGTATTCAGGCTGCATCGGCAGAAGGACTTCAGGCTATGACCGCGGCGACCTCAATAAAATTTGATCAGTATTCAGGCACTACCTTCAATGAAAATACACTGCTATGTGATGCTCATGTAATGCTTTACGCGAAAAATGACAATAAGACTGTGATCGATAGCAGTAACAAGACAATAAGCGGTACTTCGTATTCGACAAGAGTAAAGTTTGGCGGTACAAGTAAATTCGCTCCGGATACTGGAGTTATTGAGAAAGTCATAGAGGTGCTGCCGGGTGCGGCAGGAACACTCAGAGTGGACTTTGCGCACGCATCATCTTCGGGTGATCCGAGAACTTTAGCAGTTACACAGGGCGCTACCACATCGACAAAGGAGCTTGATGCGGGTGCGTTAGGCTCGATCACGGTAAATGTCACTAAAAACGAGAGTGTATATATCTATGGTTTACAGGGCATGAACATATACGGTATGATCTATACTCCCGGTGCGGTAGCAACGGCGGAGCCGGAGCCGACAGAGCTGCCGGAGCCGACCGAGGCGATCACAGAGCTCAGCCGTCTTTCTGAAAGCATGGATTTGGAGTTTTCTTCATGCAGCGGACAGTCCTTCGCGTCACCGACTATAATCTGCGGCGGCTTTCTCAGGGTATATGCTCAGAGAGGCTACGCAGTCAATTTTGATGACAGTAATAAGACCATTGACGGCGTGAAATATATGACAAGAATGAAGATGAACAACGCCGGATATCTTAACGGCGAGGATTCATACCGTGTTCTTGAGGTGTTGCCGGATGTAAACGGCGTTTTGCAGGTGGATTTCGCGCATGCATCTTCATCGGGTGAACCGAGAGCCATCGCCGTAAACCATAACGGCGAGACTGTCACCAAGGAATGCT
The DNA here is from genome assembly GCA_946531785.1 of uncultured Oscillospiraceae bacterium. GTDB lineage: Bacteria > Bacillota > Clostridia > UBA1381 > UBA1381 > Ornithomonoglobus. Next base: position 257 of record CAMNAT010000206.1, on the reverse strand, counting down.
TTGCCGGCGGCACAGAGTCGATAAAGCTCAATGTAACTGCGGGTAAGAGCGTATATATCTACGGTCTTGCAAATATCAACATCTATGGTGTTAGGTTCATGGCAGGCGAGGAGATAACACCGGAGCCTACCATTGATCCGGATGCAACTCCGACACCGGAGCCTGTTCTCTATGAAATGGACTACAAGATGCAGTTCAATTTCGCTGAGTACAGTGATAAGACCTTTACAGCTCCTACTATATTAAATAATGAGGAT
>CAMNAT010000205.1 GCA_946531785.1 uncultured Oscillospiraceae bacterium | reverse complement strand
AGCCGAAATGCGGTGTTTTTATCAGCGGCTCACTAAGACGCGTGAAGCCGTATTTTTCATAGAACCTCTGCGCGGCGGTCATGTTTTCCAGCGTTTCCAGATAGCATTTTTTATAATACCTCTTTGCATATTCCATCGCCGTATCCATCAGCATATGCGCCGCTCCGGTTCCTCTTGCTTCTGGCAGGCAGTACATTTTCTGAAGCTCGCATACATCATCTAAGCCCCAAAGTCTGCCGATCCCGACTCCTGCCACTATTTTACCGTCCTTATCCGCTGCCACCCAGTACCTGTTGCCCTCGGTGCTGTACACCTCGGAAAACCGTCCGAGATCGGGATCCGCCCACGCAGTCCCCTGATGATCGGCTCCGAACTCGATAAGACAGCTCCTGATAACGCTTTCCACCGCGGCGTTATCCTCGCGCCGTATTTCTCTGATAGCTACTTCCATACTCGTTATCTCCGTTACTGAAACGACTTTTTCCTGTATGCCGCGGGTGTCATGCCGGTGTATTTTTTAAACGCGCGCTCAAATGTGTTGAGCGACTGATAGCCGCAATAGGTGCTTATATCATACACCGAATAGGTCGTGCTCATAAGCCGCTGCTTCGCCTCGTTCATGCGTATCTCAAGAACAAAGCCCGCAACGGTCTTGCCGGTATGCTTTTTGAATGTCCTTGAAAGATACTCCTCCGACAGATGCGCGCGCTTTGCAAGCGCGCAAAGCGACATATCCCCGCCGAAATTGGAGCGGATATACATCATGAGCGCGTTCATATCCCGATCCCTCGCGTCCGCAGCCGGAGCCTTGTCAAGGCTCTCCTCATACAGCCGCGCTATTTGGATAAATGCCGAATACAAACAGCTTCCGATGATCTCGCCGCTGCCTCCGGCATAGTGGCCGTATTCATGCGCCGCGCACCACAGAAGCTTCTTTATGTTCCCGTGTTGGTCATCGGCAAGATGTAGAACACGCGGCTTATCCGACAAAAGCGCGTATCCGGCAAGCTCCGGTATGCTCTGCACCTTCCGCATCAGCTCTGAGATATATTCCTCAGTCAGATAGCAGACGCACAGCCCGAGACGCGCATCAGCCGCTTCCGCACCAGCTATGCATTTTGTGTCCGGTCTTAACAGCAAAAGCTGATCTGCCGCAAAGCTCTCGGTATGATCACCGCAGCACAATGTCCCCTGCCCCTCATAGATATATATCAGTGACCATGACCGCGCAGCACCTAGCTCATATGAGCCAGTTTCATAAATAAAAGAAAACTCAGCCCTATTATTCTTATCCATAAGCAAATTACACCCGAAATCTATTCTTTGATTCTATTATACCATTATCCCGTTTTTTGTCAAGTCAAGATCTGCATAGTAGAGGTCATGAAACGGGCTTGATTTCATGGCAGATTTAAGCTATGATATGGGTATAGAAATTTAAAGGAGATCCCATGATGAATTTTTCAACATATACACTATGCGTCGGCAACAGCCGCGACTTTTCGGAGTTCTTAACTCACGGCGATTATGTTACGCTCACAGCGGACAGCGAAAATGTCAGATGGCGCATAACAGACAGCGAGATAATCGAGTTTAAGTCCATATCGGGCAGCAGCGCCGAGGTAAGAGCGCTGCGCACCGGAACGGCAGTCGTTGAGGCGCTACGCGAGGACGGCACAAAGGAGCTGTGCTATATCTCGGTAATAGACAACTTCACCAGACATACCGTGCAGCGCATCGAATTCAATGCCGATAAGCTGAATTTAAAGCCCCGCGCGGAAGCCGAGGTCATACCTATCATATACCCGAAGGAGGTATATGATAACGGCATACTTGACAAATCTCTGAACTGGGAAAGCTCAGATGAATCCGTCGCAGCAGTTTCTGACGGAATCGTAAAGGCCATTGGCGAAGGTACGGCAACGATAACGGCAGTATCGAATGACATAGGCAGACGCGCATCCTTTACCGTAACTGTATCGAAAAAAGCCGCGGAGCAGAATATAAATGCCGATACAGCGGAGGTACATAAAATGACGGTCGGCGAAAGGCTGCAGCTCAAAGCCGAAAGCAGCGGCAGGATCATCTGGAGCTCGGAGAATTCTCAGATCGCGGACGTTGATGAAAACGGTGTCGTCACCGCATACGCCAACAGCAACAGACTAGTTGTGTCAGAGGACGAGACCTACGCGACAGAGCGCCCCGATACGGTCACGATATACGTGACAGCCGAAAACGGCGGAGCAATCGCGGCATTCAGGGTGCAGATAGCAGACAGAGCGCCCGCCGTACACAGTGTTGATATAAATAAAAAGAGAATCAGCCTTGCGGTCAGTGACACTGCATATATAACGGCGGTAATAACTCCGGCGAATATCCTAGAAAAAAAGGTAAGCTGGTCAAGCAGCGACGACGGCGTCATATCCGTAGCTCCCGCCGCAAACACTCCGGACGGAGTGAACCGCGCAGAGCTTACCGCAAAAGCCGAGGGCAGCGCGTATATAACAGCGGTATACGGCGGCAAAGCGGATACATGTCTTGTTACGGTTACTAAGGATAAAATAAATATCAGCACTATATCCATCCCCGATTCAGTTACGATAAGCGTTGATGAGGTGCGGAGGATGAGCGCAAATGTTACCGCAAACGCGGCTGACCCAAGACTTGTATGGATAGGAACGGATGATGATATCGCATCTGTTGACCGCGACGGAAACATCATGGGCTACCAAACAGGTGAGATATCGGTATATGCGATAGCCCGCGACTCGCTCGGCGGGAAAGCTGATAAGCTGCTGAGGCTCAAAAAGAACGACAAGCGCAGCTTCACCGCTGATGAGCTTTCAGATTATCTTGATGTATATTCAGTATGCCGTGTAAGGGTAACGGACGATACACCCTGTCTGAGATTTGTGCACATCCCCGATGAGGCGATAACATATGATTCAATAAATATATTATGGAGCAGAGCGGCGGCATGTGATGTGCCGGAGCTTTCGGAATATGTTATATACAAAAACGGAAAGCCCGCCGCAAAAACAAAAAAGCTCGGCTATACATTGAACGGTCTTGCGCCGGATACGGAATACGATATAAAAGTCATTGCCGCGGCTCAGGACGGTCGCGAGCTTGCCTCCTGCAGCATCAAGGCAAGAACAAAGCCCGCGCCCGCGGCTGTATTGAATGTCCTCGATTACGGCGCGACTGGCACAGGCAGAACGCTTGACACCTATGCGATACAGAGAGCGATAGATGAATGTCCGGCAAACGGCGAGGTCGTGCTGCCGGAGGGATATATTTTCCTATCGGGCGCGCTGTTCCTGAAATCCAATATGACTTTCCGCGTTGACGGCATCCTGCTCGGCAGCATCGACCCGAAGGAATACCCGTCTGTCATCACCCGCTGGGAGGGCTGGCGCAAGCTGCCGCAGAGGGCGGAGGACTGGGATAACAGCTTAGACAACCCCGAAAAGCCGTATATGAGAAGCAACCTGTATCAGCACGCGAGCCTGATAAACGCGGGGACATATAACGAGGACGAGGCGGGCGCTGTCAGTCCGTGCAATGTGAAGAACCTCGTTATACGCGGAAAGGGACAGATAAACGGAAACGGCTTCTCGCTTGCATATAATGAGGGGCCGAACTGGAAGCGGCACAAGGAAACAGATTACTACCGCGCGTTCCCGCCGGTTAAAAATCCGACGCTGCGCGGCAGAACGGTCGCGGTGAATAACGCGGACGGCGTATATGTAAAGGATATAGAGATATCCTATGCCCCGTCATGGACAACGCATTTTATATTCTGCAAAAACATAACCTTTGACCATCTGCATGTTATCTCACAGGGCAAGGGCAACGCCGGCGACGGCTGCGATCTTCACAACTGCATACATATCTATAACGGCGACGGCATAGACCCCGAGGACTGCGTATATGTAAACATCTTCGACACATATTTCAGAACGGGCGATGATACCGTAACACTGAAATCCGGCCGCAACCGCGAGGGCAATGAGCTTGACAAGCCGAACGCCTATGTAAGAGTTACGGACTGTCTTTCAAGCTGGTCGCTCGGCGGCTTCGGAACGGGCAGCGAGGATGCGTCCGGCTCGCACGATCTTCTGTTTCAGAATCTGACCGTACATGACGCAGAGGTGTTCGGATACTGGTTCAAGACAAACCCGTCAAGAGGCTGCATAACCGAGAATGTCCATGTGCGTGACTGCTACGCTGACGGGATAAAGGCGGTACTTGTGTTCAGCCACGAATATCCGAGCGGAGAGAACAATCCCGCGGACGGGCTGCCCGTACACAGACACTTCAAGCTTGAAAATATATCAGGTATCGGAAACGAATACGGCATACGCATAAATGGATTGACCGATCAGTCTATAATAGATATATCGCTGAGAGAAATACACTGCGACAGCCCCAAGGGGACAGATATAACTAAATGCGACAAGAGCCAGATAAGGTGGTTATAAAATGAAAAAGATCATAAACGGAGATATAAAGAGCTTTGTTGACTGGCACGATACCGACGGGAATATCATAAATGCCAGTGACGGCTGCATCATTTACGCTGACGGTGAATATCACTGGTACGGGCAGGCGCTGCGTGATCTTCCCAACGGTGCGAACGGGAACGGCGGACAGAGCA
>CAMNAT010000204.1 GCA_946531785.1 uncultured Oscillospiraceae bacterium | reverse complement strand
GAATCTGTCGATGAATTTGTATTTCGGGCTGCGAACAAGCTCCATAATACCTGTTTCCTGTAATGTGACGCTGCCGCCGACGGCGATCTCCGAACCCTCGGGGATCATGCTCTCGACCAATGCCAGAGCATCCTCAGCTGTATCGGCAAAGTGCGCGTCAAACTTGCGTTCGTTTAGAACCTTAACTGCATCCATAGCCTTCCGTGTAAGTCCCCATTTTTTTATTTCGTTCATATCCTTGTCCTCCGTTGAAAATTTATCTGAATTAATTCTATCACAGCAAGGATATGGTGTCAACGCATTATTTTAATTCTTTATACTGATTGTTAAATATGAAATAATACAGTTAAATATCGAAGTTGACGGTGTTTTTTCGGTATTGTATAATATAATCAGAGATTTGTAAGTATGATCAGATCATCTGTAATCAAATGACATCGGAGGATATAACTATGTCGGAATTTATCATAAATCTGGATAACTGGGACAAGGTAGGGGACAAGTATGTTTTTCCCGGAACACCGGATAAGAATAACTGGTGTGATGTGGGACTTGTGCCTAAAAATGAATACACTATAGACCTGTTTGGTTGGTACGGCTTTTCGTTTGAGACTGAGATACACGGCAAAGCGGAGGTCGTTGTTCGCGTTGGACTTCTTGACTTCGGTGAGGTCAACGCCGAGGAGATCATAGACTATTATACATGGAAGGCAACTATATGCGGAGACGGCATAGTCAAGCTTGTAGCTCCGCTCGGTCAGTTTGATCTGCTTTCATCAATGCCGGCTAAGTGGAAGTTTATGCGCAGCATCGAGATAAACCGAGAGGTGAAAAATCTCAAGGCGTTAAAGGGCAAGGGCGTATATGCCCATGCTCATGTGATGTCAAAATCCGCTGAGCCGGGCGAGACACTGAGGTACAAGCTGCAGATAGTGAACTGTCTGGATATAAAGCAGGCTATCACTTTCAATTTTGAAAAGACCGGCTATGAGGTGCTCAGTCCGTATATCACGACAGACGAGGTCATCTTAGAGCCGTTTGAGGAAAAGATCTGCTATATGAAGGTGCAGATGAACGATAAGATCGTTCCGGGCGGCTTTGAAAAGCATGTTATAAATGTCTTGCCTAACGGTGACGGTTCGCAGGGACAGACGCTGGAGTTCTACAGTGTCCGCCATCTTCCGCATCCCTATATCGCAAATACCGAAAAAGGATGGGATGAGGTCAAGGAAAAGATCGAAAAATACGATTGGGCTAAAAAGATAGCAGATACATATATCGCTCGAGCCGAGGAGTGGGAGGTCCCTGATATCGGTGTGCATAATCGCGGAATGTTTGTGACCGCAAATGCTCATAAGTGCTATAATGCCGCGATAGCGTGGAAGCTTACCGGCAGACGCGAGTTTGCCGAAAAGACCGCAGATTTTCTGCGTCTTGTTTCTGATCCGGATGCGGGATATCCGGCAAGGCACAAGGCGTGCAATCAGCAGCTTGTGCATGAGGGCGAATTCTTCAAAAGCTGCGCTATGGCATATGACATAATCCATGACAGCGGTGTTATATCATCAAGCGGTCATCAGGACATACATGCTACCTTCCGTTTGTTCATAGATTTCCTTGACTGGGCTTTGGCTGACGGCGGTATAACCAACTGGTCGCTTGCCGAGATCGCAGGAGCTATGTATTGCGCAATGGCTCTGCAGGACAGAGAGAAAATAGAGCGGTTTGTATTCGGTACGGGCGGCGCGCTTGATCATCTTCGCGCCGGTGTTTACTCCGACGGATGGTGGTGTGAGTGCACCATAGGCTATAACCAGATGGCGGCAGGCTTATTCTCGGAGTATGTTATCGCGCTGCGTCCGTGGGGCATAAACCTTGCAAGCTGGTGGGTGCCGGCGAATTATTCCAACAAGGTGCATTTCAGAAACCAGCATGCGGACGGCCTTTGCTGGGATATCTACGGAAAAAATGACCGTAATTACAGATGCATAGAGGATCTCTGGGACAGTCTTGTTGCAATGGCAAACTACAGAAGCGTTGTTCAGGGCGTGAATGACAGTGCAGAGGAGCGTTTTGAGGGCGCATCGCCTGTTGCGTTTGATTCGCGCTATGACATAGCCTATACGATTTACGGTAAGCCTGAATATGCAGAGATAATCAAAAACGGGGGACCTGACACGTTCCGCGATCTGCTTCACGGTGTAGGCGAGCTCCCGGATTCCGAAAGCGACGCACACAGAAAGTCGTACTATTTTGATAACGGCGGAATAGCGCTGCTGCGCTCACAGACCGAGGGTCGGAAGGATGAGGAGCAGTTTGAGATCAGTCTTAAATACGGCTCACACGGCGGTGCGCACGGGCACTATGACCGTACAGCACTGAACGCAGTAAGCCGTTACGGGAAAGCTCTGTTCAATCCTGAAAATGTCTGGTACTCATACGGTACATTCATGTATAAGTTCTTTGTGCAGAATTCGATAACGCATAATATGGTGACTGTAGACCTTAAATTACAGGATCCGCAGGAGAGCAGGCAGGTTTTGTTCCATTCAGGAAAGCTGTTTGGTGCAAGCGCTATAGAGAACTGCTCGCGCTGGTCAAATCCTCCATACGGCGGATGGCGAGTGTTCAATAACGAGGAGTTCGAGGACAGGATCTGGATAGAGGGACGGTATGTTCCGATCCCGGAAAATCATCCGCCTTATGCAAAACGCACAGACTTCACTGAGCCTGTTATGCAGCGCCGGCTTGCTGTTCTTACAGATGATTATGTTGTATGCTTTGACTATATCAGGGGCATGACGGAGCATGATTATCACTGTATCTATCATCTTCCCGGACTGGTAGGGATAGAAAACGATACACTTGAATTAGTTGAGCATACGGAGCAGCTTGATACAGATCCGCTCTCAAGTGCGCAGTTTATAACTGATGTTGATCATTATAAGGAAAAGGGGATAACAAAGCTTTCTTTCAGCTACGAATATACCGAAAAGATCGCAGCAAAGGCACCGTGGCTGGAGACACCATTCAGGAGCGGGAGAAATGTTCCCGGTGTTATCAATACGGATCTGTATTTTGTCCAGAGTACAGATAACGAGATATATGTCGGCTGTGATCCGGAATACTACCCGGTTTCAAAGCGGCTGTTCTACAGCGTTGAGGCTGACGGTGAGGAGATCGCAGGAGGTAAGTTCGGCGCGTGGATACTCGGTCGTGACCATGTTGATGCGGATATTACAGGGAAAAGCGTGTTGAAGCTCCATGTACGCACTGAGGATGGTCAGATCGACCATGCGGCGATCAAAGAGACTGTCCGCACAATATTCTGGGGCGATGCACATTTTGTAACAGAGTCAGGAGAGACGATATATCTTGCCGATGTTCCGTATGAAACGGATAATATAGATAACGGTAACGGAATAGGCGTTGACTACGGCGGCGGCCCTGTAAAGATACAGACCAAGCTTTACGAAAAGGCTGTACCGGGAGATGTTATCGATAAGAGTCGTGAAGGAGTTATCACAATAGATCTGACAGATCTGAATGCAGTAAGATTTGTGTCCGACATCGGCGGAGATTATCCGGTTGGAGATGAGAGCATGCGCCGCCGCTTCATCGCGCAGCGCAAGCATGAGAGAAGCGCAAGATTTATAAGTGTTCTTGAGCCGTACACCGATAAAAAGATGATACGCGATATCAGCTTTGAAAGCTATGACAGGATAAGAGTGTATCTAAACGATGGCAGAGAACAGTATATAGTTATATCTGAGCTTGACGGAGACGGAAACGATGTTTCTGTCAGGATAGAAGAATACAAGGATGGAAAACTTGTAAGAGAAGAAGCTGCAGAGGGCGTGGAACAATGATAGAAAGATTTTCGGGACAGCCGTTTATAAATATCTGGTTTGGCAATTTTTACAGACCGGCTTTTGACGATAAGCAATTTGTTGAATATGGCATAAAAAAGCTCAAAGAGCTTGGTTTTAACGGCATACAGCTTGATTCAAAGGCATGGGAGGATTTCAGGGACAGATATACCGGCGGCGAAGCAAGTGACTATGTTGCGCAGCAGGAATACATGATGCAGATCTGCCGCGAGAATGGTATTGGCTATAACTTCATGTCGTTATACCTTTGCGCTGATAACCTTTACCCGAACATACGCTTTTCACCGCCTATTTTCGGTGAATCGGTAACTAACCCGGATGGAAGCGACGGACGCTGGTATAAGTATTGGTCGGATAAGGCCAAGGATTCAATGATAGAGCATTTGAAAGGCTTGTTTAGTACATATAGAAACGGTGTCTCGGAGGCTGAGATCAACGGTAAGACTGTTATGCCGACCTGCACAATGTGGGATCCTATAGCCGCGCCGAGCTTTGATGACGATGGCAGGGAACGATATCTTGCTTGGCTTGAGAGCGAATACGGCAGTATTTACAAGCTGAATATAGCATACTCTAAGGAGTTCACATCATTTTCGCAGCTTACAAAAGAGGACTACTGGTATTCATGTGCATATCCTGATACTCCGCTATATACAAAAGCGGAGCTTGACGCTCATGATCCGAAAGCGATCATGTGGAAGGATAATATGAAATGGCGCATATACGAGCTTTGCGAGTACTTCAAGGACATGCAAAAGCGAATACATTCTGAGG
>CAMNAT010000203.1 GCA_946531785.1 uncultured Oscillospiraceae bacterium | reverse complement strand
GCTTGTATAGGTCGTGTTGTCGGAACGGGTAAAGGTCTTTCTTCCTGAGCCTGTAGCGTAGCCTGTAACTATCTCGGAAATAGTCGAGCCGGCGGTCGCCACTCCTGCAGCCTTCTGACCGTCCTTGCCCATGAGCAGCGTGATCGTATCGCCGAAGCTGAACGAGCCGCTTGATGACAGATCGTTGAATGCCTCAACGCCCTCCACCTCATATGTAACTCCCGATACCGTAACGCTCTGCGGCGAATCCTTTGACGGTGTCGCGTTCTCATAAACGCCTGTGACCTTCTTGCTGTACGCCATCACCATATTCAGCGCGTCGCTGTAGTAGAGTATATCGTTGGCCTTTATATCTGCTGCCGCGACCTTTGTGCCGTCTCGCATTATCTTGGTGGATGCGTTCGTGTCAAAGCGGGAGAGCCATGTGTCGGATGTGACCTTGATAGGCCCTTCGAGGTCGCCCTCGCTGTAATTCACATAGTCGATCTCGCCGTTATCCTTGTACCGTATGCGGATGATGTCGCCCATCTCCATGGAGGGGCGCAGCGTTGCATAGGTGTATGAGGTCGAGTTCTTATAGCAGGTCGTTGTGCTGCTTATCGTGAGCTCCTTCAGACTGCTGTTGTTTCCGGCAGGGTAGGCGAGGATCGCATCGTTGAGCGTTGAATATATAACATATCTCTCCGATGTCATTTCGCCGTCGGGCGAGAACGCGATGTAATATTTTCCGTCCTTTACTACCATATCACCGCGGCTGCCGACATAGCTTGTGTCGAAGTTATCGCGGATGCGGTATTTGCCGGCGGTAGTGTTTATCTCGTCCGAGGAAAGCGTCGCGTCATCCTCGCGCGATGCGATTATCGTCACATCCTCGACAAAGGCGCAGTCGTGCACGGATATCAGATCCTGCGACGGCGCGGAATCCTTTATTTTCGTGTCGAGCGTGTTGCAGACGAGCAGCGCTACCTGACGGCGCGTAAGCTCCTGTCCGATATAGCCGTTCATGCCCTCGGTCATCTTCAGGCTTTCCGCCATTCCGACCTGTCCGTATGGGTAGGACGCGCCGAAGTCGTCGTTGGAATAGCCGAGCACCTTCAGCATCATGTTAATCGCTTCCTCGTATTTCACCGTCCCGTCGGGGCGGAAGGTGCCGTCTATGTATCCGTCAACTATGCCCGCCGAGACCGCCGCCTGGATATACGGCGCGCCCCAGAAGGTGCTTTTCACATCCGAGAACGGTGAGAACGACAGCCCCAGCGCAACTGTGTTTTTTGCCTTTGATGAGGCTATGGCGATCTTTGCCATCTCCGCGCGTGAAACGAACGCGTCAAGATTAAAATTCCCGTAGTCGTCGCCGACCATTATATTGAGCTGCGAAAGCAGCCCTGTCATTTCGTCATCCTTCTGCCATGCGGAGCTTGCCGCGTATGCCGGCGCTGTGGTGAGCACCGTCACGGCTGCCGCTGCCGCAAGCAAGGAAGAGATCAGTTTTCTCATTTAAGTTTACCTCCCATTTATTTTACATATCAATCGCTTCTGAGGGCATCTATCGGGTTTAATTTTGCCGCCTTTCTCGCCGGCAGGAAGCCGAAAACGACGCCTATTCCCACCGATACGCTGAACGCCAGAAATATCGCGCCGACCGATGGCGCCACATTCATATCCAGCAGCTTTCCTGCCAATATCGATATACCGCTGCCTAGCAGGATTCCCAGCACACCGCCTATGCAGCTCACAACGCCAGATTCCATCACGAACTGCGACATTATGTGCTTGTGCTTTGCGCCGAGCGATTTTCTTATACCTATCTCGCGTGTTCTCTCGCTGACCGATACCAGCATGATGTTCATTATGCCTATACCGCCGACAAGCAAGGATATTCCCGCTATCGCAACGAGAACGGTCTCCATCGTGCCCATCATCGAGGTCATCTGGTCGATTATCGATTTCAGCGATGTGACATTGAAATAGTCGCTGTCTCCGATCTTTTCGGCAAGAAATGCTTCGAGCTTGGTCTTTGCCGCCGCCACAGTATCCTCATCTATTGCGGAAACAGTGTACATGCTCACAACGCTCGTTCCGCTCACCTGCATCGCGGTAGTGTAGGGGATATATACAACGTCGTCCTTTGATGCCTGCTCCGAATCCTCGGACTCCTCTATAACGCCGACTATCGTGTACGGTGTTCCGTTTATCTTCATCGTCTGTCCTATGGCGTACTCGCAGGAATCGTAGAAATATACCGCCTCGTATGAGCCGATAACGGCAACTCTGGATTTGCTTTTGATATCCGCGTAGCTTAAAAATCTTCCGAAGGCTATCTTGATGTTCTGCATCTTGTTGAAGTCATCGGACACGCCCGTAGCGGAGCCTGAGATCGTATCGTCGCCCGAGTCTGGGCGCTTCAGCTCGCCGCTTACCGAGATGTTCGGCGAAGCGTAGTTGAAAAGCTCCGGATTTTCCTCGACGAAGTCGTACATCTCGTCCGGCTTGACCTCCTTGGTCGTTGCGCGGCTCCTTATCATTACTGTGAGCGAGGTTGTGCCGAAGTCCGAAAAGATGCCTGTGATCCTTGCTTTAAGTCCGTTCATGAGCGATACAAGGATTATTACCGCCGCTATGCCGATAATGATACCGAGCATTGTGAGGAGCGACCGGACCTTGTTGCTGATGATGCTCGAGATAGCCATCATAAAGCTTTTAGTCAGTCCCATTATGCATCGCCCTCCTCTTTGCTGCCCGCGGCGATCTGTCGCGCGACGTGCTCGTCACCGTCAGCGGGGCCGTCGTAGACGATCTGCCCGTCGGTTATCCGTACCACGCGCTTTGCCCGCGCGGCGATGGAGTTATCGTGCGTTATGAGGATGATGGTATTCCCCTCGCGGTTAAGCTGCTGCAAAAACTGCATAACATCGCGACCTGTTTTTGAATCGAGCGCACCTGTCGGCTCGTCGGCAAGAATGACTGATGGATCGCCGGCAAGCGCGCGGGCAATGGAAACTCTCTGCTGCTGACCGCCGGAAAGCTGTGAGGGAAGGTTCTTTGCCTTATCCGCAAGCCCCACTCTTTCAAGCGCGGTAATGGCGCGTGTCGTCTGCTCGCGGTCTGAAAGTCCCGCGTATAGCAGCGGAAGCTTCACATTTTCTATTACGGTGAGCTTGGGTATGAGGTTGTATTGCTGGAAGATGAAGCCCAGCATTTTATTACGCACCTCGGCAAGCTCATCATCGGTATAGTTGTTTATCTCTCTGCCGTTGAGTCTGTATGTGCCCTCGGTCGCCACATCAAGGCAGCCGATGATGTTCATGCAGGTGGACTTACCCGAGCCGGACGCGCCGACTATTGCCACGAACTCGCCGCGGTCGATATTGAGTGATATGCCGTCGAGCGCATGCACCTCGTTATCACCCATCTTATATATCTTATATACATTTTCAAGTTCCACTAAATGAGGCATAGCTTATACCTCCGTTCAGCGCATTCCGCCGCCGCGGTAGCCGCCTCCGGGAGGACCTCCCATGCCGCCTTGCCGCTGCTGTGTCTGCTGCTGAGCATTGCCCTCGGCCTCAACTCCGGATGCCTTCAGCGGACCGCATACCTCCGCGCCCTCTTCAAGACCGCTCCTGATCTCTATGTACTGCGAATCCGTCGCGCCGGTCTCGACCTTCACGGTATAGAAGCCCTCGGGCGCTCTGTCGTTCTCATCAGTCTTGTCGCCCTTGAGATATACGCGGTTTCCGCGCTGCAAGCCGGATACAGGGATAGCTATGACATCACTCACGCTCGATACCTCTATCACACAGTCAACATTCATGCCCGGAAGCAGTGAGCCGTAATCGGTTATGGTTATCTCCACCGGATAGGACGTAACGCCATTTTCTGATGTTCCGTTTATGCCGACCTTTGTTACCTCTCCGGAAAACATATCATTTGAGGCATCGGCTGAGATCCTGACCTTCTGTCCGACCTTTACATCCTGGATATCGGATTCGTCAACATCCAGCTTTACCTTCAGCACCGACATATCGTAGATGATCGCCATCGGCTCATTGGAGTTATTGTTGTTCTGCTCCAGCTTGTCGCCGGTCTTTTTGTTTTTTACTATTATCGTTCCGTCTATCGGCGCGGTGATCTTGTAGTCATCAAGCTTCTTCTGCGCCGTTTCGAGCGCGAGCCGCGCGTTGTCAAGCTCCAGCCGCGCGTTGGATATGGATGAATCGAGCGAATATGTATCGCTTTCAAGCACAAGCTGTTCAAGCTTCGTGTATGCGTCATTGAGGTCAAGCTGCGCCGTCCTGTAGCTCGACTCCGCGTTCTTGACCGCGTTCGTTGTGTTGTCGGAATCAATGCTGCCTATGATCTGTCCCGCGGTTATATGATCGTTTGCCTCAAGGTACAGCGCGTCGAGCCGTCCGCTCGATTTTGCCGTGAGGAAGCCCTCTTCATAGTTTTCAAAGGTGCCCAGATCGTTGCAGGAAACACCGTTAATGACCGCCGAGGCCTTTTCTCCGGCCTTGAGCCCGCCCGGATTCTGCGCTACCAGTGTCACATAGCGGACTATCGCATGTGCGGGTGTAGCAGTCGTCGCTCCGGCGATGCTGTCTACGGTAGCGTACAGCTTGTCGCCCGATGATGCTATAGTCAGCTCCGCGCCGCTGCCTACCGCTATCGCCACTGCGTCGGATTCATTGAACGGTATCTGTATT